>DATCBR010000138.1:0-2306 GCA_036511765.1 Acidobacteriaceae bacterium
GCTCCGATTCCGGGTAAGGGCGGGTCGAACTGGCGCTATGCGCCGATCCCCATTCTTGGTCCGCTGGTGGGCGCGGCGGTGGCAGGACTCTTTCTGCGCGTCTCGCATCCGTGGTGAATCATCCGCAGTGAACCAGGTCTGTTGCCGCTTAACTTTGTGCGTTGAGATTCGTGCAATCCCAGGTCTCAAAATCGAGACCTGGGGCACCCAGATTCGTACATGATGATGCGGTCAAATATCTGGTTGTGAGTTCGAAGCGCGTTAGCCGACTTCAATCATGATTTTGCCGAAACGCGCGGGCTCGCGGTCCCATGCGGCCAGGATTGCGGGTGCCTGCTCCATGGGAATTCCATGAGTGACGGCATCGTCGACGGGAAAGCGCTTCTGCTCAAGCATCCGGATCACGTCTCGGAAATCTTCAGGCTGCGCGTTGCGTGAGCCGAGGATATCGAGCTCCTTCTGCACGAAGAGCCGCGTCTCATAGGCCACCTGCTCTTTGGCGTAGCCGATATAGACCACGCGGCCGGTGAATGCGACCTCTTCAACAGCGGCGCGAAAGGTCTGCGGCAGCCCAATAGCCTCAATCACAACATCGGGTCCGCGGCCGCTGGTGAGTTCGGCGAGACGCGCGTGGAGATCTCCATTGGCCGTGTTGATGCTGTGCGTTGCGACGGCTTTGCGTGCGGTGGCGAGCTTGGCGTCGTCCACATCGACGGCGATCACGGTGGCTCCGCGAAAGGCAGCGCCTGCCACGGCTCCCAGGCCCACGCCGCCGCAGCCCATGATGGCGACCATGTCTGTGGCAGTGATGCGGCCGCGCACCACGGCATGAAATCCGACGGTCAGCGGCTCGACGAGGCAGAGCTCTTTCAAACTAAGCTCGGCGCGGTAGAGGCGGCTGGCGGGGATGGCGATCTGCTGCGTGAGTGCGCCGTCGCGCTGGACGCCGAGGGTTTGATTGAACTGGCAGGCGTTGGGGCGCTGGCGCAGGCACGCGGCGCACTGGCCGCAATTGGTGTAGGGCGAGACCGTGACGGACGTGCCGGGCTGCCACTCAGGATGATGCGGGTTCAGCGCGGCGACGGTGGCGGCAATCTCATGCCCCAGGATGCGCGGATACGTGACCAGCGGATTGCGCCCGCGATAAGAATTAAGGTCGCTGCCGCACAGCCCGACGCGGCGAATGTTGAGCAGGATGTCGTCGTCGCCGACATGCTGCGGCGCAGGGACGTCGGCCAGAGCAGCGCTACCCGGCCCCTCTAAAACAATTGCCTTCAATGGATATTCTCCGAACACGCAACGTCACGATGATAGACGAGGCGCGCCCCCGTCGGGCTGTGGAGTTGTATCCTTGGCCTGTTGGCTGCGGAGAAAAACCTCTCATGACCGAAGCTGTTCTGCAAATCGATCCTCGCGATAACGTTGTGGTTGCACTCGCGGCTTTAAGCGCGGGAACTGAAGTTCATTATTCGCATCCGCCGGCTTCGGGGTCGTGCGTCGTTGCGCAGGCGATCCCGGCAAAACACAAGATGGCGCTTGAAGATTTTGCGCCGGGCGATCTGATCCGGATGTACGGCATGGTGGTGGGCGAGGTGACGCAGGCCATTCCGCGCGGCGGCTTGATCTCGACGCGCAACGTGCGGCATCGCGCCGGCGACTACACGGCCGAGCGGCAACCTGTGAGCTTTGGCCTGCCCGATGCTTCGGCATGGACAGGAAAGACCTTCAACGGCTATCACCGCGCCGATGGCCAGGTGGGCACACGCAATTATTGGCTGGTGCTGCCGCTGGTGTTCTGCGAGAACCGCAACGTGGAGCGCATGAAGGAAGCGCTCGAAGAAGAGCTGGGCTACGGCAGCGCGCATAACGCGTATCGCCAGCATGTGCGGCAATTGGTGCGTGGCAGGCGCGCGCAGAATCAAACGGCTGAGATCGTCGCCGGCGAGCGCGCAGAGCGGGTGTTTCCAAACCTCGATGGCATTCGTTTTTTGACGCATCAAGGTGGCTGCGGTGGCACGCGCCAGGATGCGCAGGCGCTGTGCGGACTGCTGGCCGGGTACATTCATCATCCCAACGTGGCCGGCGCAACCGTGCTGAGCCTGGGCTGCCAGAACGCCGAAGTGAGCATGCTGATGGACGAGCTGCGCGCGCGCGATCCGGAGATGACTAAGCCTGTGCTGGTTTTCGACCAGCAACGATCGGGGCGCGAGACTACGCTGATGACTTCGGCCGTGGATGAAACTTTTGCGGCGCTGGTCGAGGCCAATCGAGCGGAGCGTGCGCCTGCCCCGCTGTCGTCGCTCACG
>DATCBR010000139.1:0-2917 GCA_036511765.1 Acidobacteriaceae bacterium
GAGTGGGACGAGCACACTCGCCTCCAGAATGAAAAAGACGTCCTCGGCTTCTTCGTCTCCGGCCATCCCCTAGACAAGTATCGCGAGAAGCTCCGCAACCTCAAGGTCGTCGACACCGCCACCGCCTGCGAGATGAAGCCCGAGCCCACCGTCTTCAACCGCGGCCGCCGCGAGGAAGGCTCCAACGAGATCCAGATCGCCGGCGTCATCACCGGCCTCAAGGTCGCAAAATCCAAGCGCTCCGGCGAGATGTACGCGCAGGCCTCCCTCGAAGACACCGTCGGAAAAATCGAACTAATCGCCTTCGCTTCGGCTTATGAAAAGTTAGCGGAAAAATTAAAAATCGATGTCCCCGTTCTAGTCCGAGGCGTTCTGCGCGGCGAAGAAGACGCCGCCCCCAAGCTAGCCGTCACCGGCATCATTGCTCTGGAAGACGTCAAGCTCAAGCTCCCCGACGCCCTCCGCATCCGCGTCCCGCTGCACAGCCCCGACGCCGATCTCCTCGCCAAACTCGACGCCCTCTTCCACGCCTTCCCCGGCACCGGCAAGCTCATGCTCCGCCTCGAAGAGCCCGACCAGTTCGCCGTCGATCTCGAACCTCAGGGCATCACCGTAGCCGCCGACGTAGCCTTCATCGAGCAAGTCGAATCCCTCGTCGGCCGCGGCGCCGTCCAGGTCATCCAATAAGCCTGAGGACAGAGCCATGAAAGTTCTCCCTGCGTTTGTCCTTGCCTTCCTTCTTCCCGCAGCTATCGCGCAGGGCCCCGCACCTCTGCCGCGAAACTACAAGCCGATCCTCGACAACGCAGATGTCCTCGTACAGCGCGTCCACTACGGCGCGCACGAATTTGTCCCCATGCACGATCATCCCGCCGTCACGACAGTCTACGTTTACCTCAACAACAGCGGCATCGTCGACATCGCTCATGAAGGCGGCAGCACGCTCCATCGGCCGCCTACGCACACCGGAGCCTTCCGCGTCAGCCCCGGAGCCTTCGAGCGCCACTCCGTGCAAAACACGAGCGACCTTCCATCAGACTTTCTGCGCATCGAATTGAAGCATGTTCCAATCAAATCTCTGCCCGCCGAATTCCGCGGACAAGCCCCCAAAGAGCCCTACCATTCCGCCACCGAAACGCTCTACGACAACCCAGCGTTACGCGTTGAACGCGTTATCTGCGCAGCAGTCGAGAAATGCGGCGACGGAATCGAAGCGTCGCCCTCTGTTGTAGTTGTCATCCCTCTCAACTCCACCCGTGAGCCGAAGCAGAACCCAGTGATCTGGCTTCCAGCAAACAAAGACCTTTCGGACATAGGATCCAAGGCCATCGAAGGCCTCGACGAACCTTACGAAATCCTCCGCATCGTCCTACCAAAACACTAAGCCCCGGCGCCCAAACCTTCCGCATCTCCCTCCTGTACCCCAACGAACCACACCGCATCGAATCCCCAAGGGCCAAGCCTCAGCACCTTTGACCTGGAAGCTCCGTCCTTCACTAACCACTAGCCACTACCCACTAACCACTAACCCCTGTCTTTCCCGTACAATCGTGTAGGTCGCACGCTATGGCAGAAAACAATCCGCAGAAGCCCGTTCACGCACCCGCTCCACCCGTTCCCGAAGCCTGGATTAAAACCGAGCTTGCCCGGCATCCCCAGCGCCCTTATCCGATGGACTATATCAACGCCCTGTTCACCGACTTCAGCGAGATTCACGGCGACCGGCAGTTCGCCGACGACGCCGCGATGGCCGCCGGCATGGCCCGTTTCCACGGCCAGCCCGTCCTCGTCGTTGGCAATCTCAAAGGCCGCAGCCTCAAAGAGCGAGTCGCACGCAAGTTCGGCTCGCCCGACCCCGAGGGCTACCGCAAGGCCCTCCGCGCCATGCGAATCGCCGAGAAGTTCGGCCACCCCGTCTTCACCTTCATCGACCTCGCCGGCGCCTACCCCGGCCTCGGTGCCGAAGAGCGAGGACAAGGCGAAGCCATCGCCCGCAATCTACTCGAAATGTCCCGCCTCCGCGTCCCCACCATCGGCACCATCACCGGCGAAGGAGGATCGGGAGGTGCGCTCGGCCTGGCCGTCACCGACCGCGTCCTCATGCTCGAGAACGCCATCTACTCCGTGATCTCTCCCGAAGGCTGCGCCTCGATCATGTGGAAGGACGCCACCAAGAAGCATCAGGCGGCGGCGGCTCTCCGATACACCGCCACCGACGTCAAAATGCTAGGCTGCGTGGACGAAGTCATCCGCGAGCCCGAGGGTGGAACGCACGCCGATCCGGAGCGCGCCATGCAACTCGTCGACGACCGCCTGCAGTCTCACCTATGCGATCTGCAAAAGCTCTCCCTCGACGACCTGCTCGAAGCGCGCTACCAAAAGTTCCGCAACATCGCGCAGTTCTACACCACCGCCTAGTCCTCGCTCCTCCGGAACACTCCATACGGGAGCACGACAGCTTTGAAGGGGCGGGACTTCAGTCCCGCCGTTAAACCAGCAAACCAACCCGGCTTTAGCCGCTGAGGGAATATTCCCCAACCCGCCCTCTCCAACCAAAGCAGACCCCCGTTGCCGACGACCTCCACACAACCCGCCTTCCCGCGCCTCTTCCACCTCGCTCTCTTCGTCACCGGAGTCCTCTGGATCATCGCCGCCGGCAGCATCGCCGCTCGCGCCGCGCAGGGAATCGCCGACCGACTCAATATCCCCTCCTTTAACGAACTCCTCCAGCAGGCCTTCTTCGTCTTCCTGCTCCTCTGGGGCCTCGCTGCGATCCGCCGCATCACCACCCGCACCGGCACTCTCCGCCCCACCAACGCTCTCCCCAAACGTCCCACCTCCGGGCAGGAGTGGCAGCGCGGAGCAGCCCTCGGCTGGGGAATGTTGCTCTTTGCACTGCTGCCCATGATGCTTACCG
>DATCBR010000140.1:0-19470 GCA_036511765.1 Acidobacteriaceae bacterium
ACACAAATCAGTACTAACGGGGATGTCTTGACGGGTGCATGCTGTTCCCGCATCCTTGAGCCTCACCACTGTCTAAGGAGAAATCAGATGGGTTCTAGTGGGACTTCAGTGCCGTCCATCGACCAGATCAAGGCGGGCATGCGCAACGCGTGGATCGCCGGCGACTTTGGCGTCGTCGCAAAAACCATCGCCGGAGCCGGTGAGGCATTCATCCAGCGACTCGATATTCCGGCAGGCCAGCGCGTGCTCGACATCGCGACGGGCACAGGCAACCTTGCCATTCCGCTCGCGTGGGCGGGCTGCTTCGTCACCGGTGTAGACATCGCCCCGAACCTGCTGGTGCAGGCGCGGGAGCGCGCAGCCGCCGAAGGGCTGACGATCCAGTTCGATGAGGGCGATGCCGAAGCGCTGCCGTATGCCGACGCCAGCTTCGACGCGGTGGTCACCATGTTCGGTGCCATGTTCGCACCGCGGCCGGAGGTCGTAGCCGCGGAAATGGCGCGCGTGCTGAAGCCCGGCGGCCTGCTGGCGATGGCCAACTGGAACCCGGCAAGCTTTACGGGGAAGATGTTCAAGGTAGGGTCGAAGCACGCGCCGCCGCCGCCGGGAGTGGCGCCGCCGGTGCTGTGGGGCGATGAGGCGACAGTGCGCGAGCGGTTGGCGACGGGCTTCAAGGACATCCGCACGGAGATTGTCCCGGTCGAGTTCGATCTGCCAACCAGCCCGGCGGGCGCGGTTGAGTTCTTCCGCACGTGGTTCGGGCCAACGAAGGTCGCCTTCAGCCGGCTGGACGAGGCTGGGCAGCGGGCGTTTGCGGCGGAGTCGACCGAGCTGTGGGCGTCGCACAATGTGGCGCCAGATCCGGCGAAACAGACGCTGGTGAAGAATGAGTATCTGCAGGTGACGGCGACGCGGGCGTAGCTGTATGCATGCGCTGCGTGGTGAGTTTCTCGAGCTTTAAGCTCTAAGCTATTCAGCTCACAGCCTGGAGCTAACGGGCCTCTACGGCGCTACTCGCGCCACTTGATGTTGCAGCCGATGCTGGTGCGCTGGTTGGTATCAGGGCGATTGCCGGCGAGTACGGCATCGATGGCGGTGCGGAGGTCTTCACCGGTGACCGGGACTACAGCGCCGCCGTCGCGCGGTGGCCGGCTGGAGTCCAACTGGCCACGGTAGACCAGCTTCTGGTCGCGGTCGAAGAGGAAGAAGTCCGGAGTACACGCCGCCGAGTACTCGCGCGCAACTTCCTGCGTCTCATCGAAAAGGTACGGGAAGCGGAAGCCCAGGCGCTGCGCCTGCTCCTTCATCTTCTCAGGCGAATCTTCGGGATGGCTAGCCACGTCGTTCGACGAGATGGCGGCGATGGCGAGCCTGGCTTCATAGTCCACACCGATGCGGGCTAGTTCCTGCTCCACATGCTTCACGTAGGGGCAGTGCACGCAGAGGAACATGACCAGCAAGCCGCGGCCATCCGCTGAGGCGAAGAGATCGTCGCGGCCAACTGCGTTGCCGGTGACAACATCGGTGAGTTCAAACGGCGGGGCGACGGTGCCCAGCTCAACCATGGTGGATTCGGTGCGCGGCATGGTTCCATCGTAATCCAGCCCGCTGTTTGGGGCGCGTTGGCACATTCCATCTTGCGGATTCTTGCGCAACGTGGGAACCTCATTGCGAATGGCACGAAGATGCATCTAACGCCGGAAGCGCCCCAAGCTGGTTTCGCCATCTCCCAAGGACGTCCCTCTCTTGAACCTCCGCTCGTTCCGTACGATCCGCCGCCCTCTCGTCCTCCTGGTTCCATTCGCCCTCATACTGGCCGTTGGCTGCCGCCATCCTCGCAAATCCACCTCCGTGCCCAATACGGCCGACTACGCGGACAACATCCAATCCGCAGTTCAGCAATCGCAGCTCGGCATCTTGCGCTGGCCCAACTACGCGGAGTACCAGTCGGCCGTCAAAACCTTCTATGACGACCGCAACTATGAACTAGCGTGGCTGCGCGACCTGAAGCCGACGGCTGAAGCCACGGCGTTTGTGGAAGCGTTCAGAAATGCGGACCAGAAGGGGCTGAACCCTGAAGACTACGACGCCAGCCGCTGGCCGGGCCGCCTGAGCGAGATCGCACGCATCGAGCAGGCACACGATACATCCAGCGGCGCCCAGGATTCGGTCGCGCAATTCGATGCAGCGATGACCGTGTGCATCATGCGCTACATCTCCGACCTGCGCATCGGCAGGGTAAACCCTTCGCATTTCAACTTCGATATCGACGTGAAGTCGAAGAAGTACGACCTGGCGGAGTTCGTCTCCGACAACGTGGTCGATGCTACGGACATTCCCGGCCTGGTGCGTAAGGTTGAGCCGGACTCAGAGACCTATCGCACCACGGAGGCGGCGCTGGGGCGGTATCTGCAGATGGCGAAGCTGCAGGCGGCGGCGAATGCGCCTGCGCTGCCGGCGGTGCCGAAGAGCGGCGTCGCCCCAGGCGGCGAGTATGCCGCAACCGGCGACCTGATGGCACGGCTACAGCTCGAAGGCGATGCACCGGGCGATTACCCGTATCAGGCGCCCCCACCACAGACATCATCGCCATCGACGAATGCAGCGCCACAGAATCCGCAGCAGAGCAGCAAACCCAAGTTTGGCGCGAAGACCATCGCCAAGGCGCAGCATCTGCTGCATCCGAGCACAGAGGCAAAGGCGAAGGCCACGCAGAACGTCTCGCTACAGGCCGTTACTGCACCTTCCGGGTACATGCCGCCACATCTGCCGCCGGTCTACACACGGGACCTTGCCGACGCGGTGAAGCATTACCAGGCGCGTCATGCGCTGGATGGCGACGGCAAGCTGACGCCGGAGACGATCGCCAGCCTGAATGTTCCGTTGACCCAGCGCGTCGCGCAACTGAACGCCTCGCTGGAGCGCTGGCGCTGGCTGCCGGACCAGTATGTGAATCCCCCACTGATGGTGAACCTGCCGGAGTTCGTTCTGCACGGCTACACGGCGGACCACCATCTCGACTTCACCATGCGCGTGGTGGTCGGCAAGGTGGTGGGCGATCACGAGACGCCGGTATTTGCGCACATGATGCGCTACATCATCTTCCGGCCTTACTGGAACGTGCCCCACGACATCGTGCAGAAGGAGCTGATGCCGCACATCAAGGCGAAGGGCATCGGCTACCTGGCGCAGAAGAACTTTGAGGTAACGGACTCCAAGGGCAACGTGCTTGCCAACGTTACTCCGCAACAGGTGGACCGCGGAGGCGTGATGGTGCGGGAGAAGCCGGGGCCGAAGAACTCGCTGGGCCTGGTCAAGTTTATGTTCCCCAACCAGTACGACATCTACCTGCACTCCACGCCGCAGACGGAGCTGTTTAGCCGCACGCGGCGCGACTTCTCCCACGGCTGCATCCGGGTGCAGAAGCCCGAAGACCTGGCGGTCTGGGTTTTGGCGCAAAGCGAAACTGCGGGCGGCGGACCTGACGGCTGGGACGCCGACAAGGTGCACGAGACCATGACCAGCGGCCAGGACAACCATCAGGTGAACCTGAAGAAGCCACTGCCGATCGTCATCTTCTACCTCACTGCGTTGGCGGAGGAGGACGGGCAAATACAGTTCTTTGAGGACATCTACGGCTATGACGCGGACCTGGAGAAGGTGCTGTCGAAGGGGCCTCCGTACCCGGTGAAGCCGGATCCTGCGATGCCGATTGCGAAGCCGGGTGATACGGCCTGAGTACGTGAAGTCTTAGTGCCGGGGGGAAAAAACTGCAAAATATTGAAAGCAGGTTAAAATTTTGAAAACATTGGACGATCTATGTTGCACATAATGAATATTTTAGATCGTGCATGGCCTGGTTTCGCCATAGTATTGAAAGCAATCACTCCGGAGGATGTGAGCAGCAGGGCGCAGCTTTCTTTTGCGACTGCAGGGAGTGCCTTTCCTTATTTCTACCTCTATTTTATCGAACCGCACACAACTGTTATGCCAACTATTTTATTGGCGTAAGTCGCTGTTGTAAAGGTGTTTAAGCAGAAAATGGTCCGCGGCGGGACTTGACATGCTTTCGCCCAATTAGACGTGGGCGAACCCGATTAGACTTGACCCATGCGCCGAATCTACATGGACGCGAACGCCACGACTCCGGTGCTGCCGGAGGTGCTGGACGCCATGGGGCCATTCTGGGGCGAGGCCTTCGGCAACGCCAGCTCCATCCACCAGCCGGGGCAGCGCGCGCGTGCGGCGGTGGACGGCGCACGGGAGCAGGTCGCCAAGCTGCTGAACTGCCGGGCGGCGGAGATCGTGTTTACCTCGGGCGGTACGGAGAGCGACAACATGGCGCTGTTTGGTGTGTTGGCGCCGGGCGACCATCTGATCACCACGGCGATCGAACACCACGCTGTGCTGCATGCCGCTGAGGCGTTGGCGGACCGGGGAATCGCAGTCTCGTTCCTGCCATGCACGGCTGAAGGTGTGGTCGAAGTCGCAGCGCTCGAAGCTGCGCTGCAGCCCCATACAAAACTCGTCAGCGTGATGCTGGCCAACAATGAGACGGGCGTGATCCAGCCGGTGCGCGAGATGGCCGAACGCGCTCATGCCGCCGGCGCATTGTTCCATACAGACGCGATTCAGGCGGCGGGCAAGCTGCCGCTGGATGTGAAGGCGCTGGGCTGCGATCTGCTCTCGATCTCTGGGCACAAGATGTACGCGGCGCAAGGGACGGGCGCACTGTTTGTGCGGCGCAATGTGCGGCTGAAGCCGATGTTCTTTGGCGGACTGCATGAGCGCGGGCGGCGGCCGGGGACGGAGAATGTCGCCGGCATCGTGGGCCTGGGCAGAGCGGCGGAGCTGGCGCGCGAGTGGCTGGCGGGGGATGGTGCGCGTGAACTGGCTGCTCTGCGCGACCGGCTGGAGAGCGGCATCCTCAGTGCGGTCGGCGCAGCGGGCGTGAACGGAGACGGCGCAGCCCGCGTGGCCAATACCAGCAACCTCTGGTTCGACGAGGTGGAAGCGGAGGCGTTGGTGATTGCGCTCGATCTGAAGGGCCTCGCGATCTCCGGAGGCTCGGCGTGCCAGTCGGGCGCGACGGAGCCCTCGCATGTGCTGCGCGCGATGGGACTGAGCGACGCGCGCGCGCGGGGCAGTGTGCGTTTCTCCCTGGGCCGGATGAATACGGCGGGGGAAGTAGATGCCGCGGTGGCAATAGTACCGGCGGCGGTTGCGCGACTTCGCGAACTGGCGCCGAGGGCGACGGCAGCGCGGTAGAATCGACTGACACCGTGATGAATTTTTTCCAAGCGAAGTGCTCCCGATGAAGTGCCCTTACTGCGGCTTTTCGCAGGACCGCGTGGTGGACTCGCGCGAGAGCAAAGAGGCGGATTCGATCCGTCGGCGGCGCGAGTGCGAGGGCTGCAACAAGCGCTTTACGACGTATGAGCGCATCGACGAGATTCCGTACATGGTGGTGAAGAAGGACGGCCGCCGCGAGAAGTTCGACCGGCAGAAGGTCTTTGGCGGGCTGCTGCATGCCTGCCAGAAGCGGCCGGTGTCGGGAGCCGCGCTGGAGAAGATCGTCGATGAGACTGAAGCGTTTGTGGTGGATTCGCCGGACCGTGAGCGCACCACCAGCGAGCTGGGCGAGCTGATTATGACGCGGCTGAAGGAGATCGACACAGTCGCGTACATTCGCTTCGCCAGTGTCTATCGCGACTTCAAAGACGTGCGCGAGTTCAAGGTGGAGCTGGAAGAGCTGTTGGGCGGGCGGGACCTGCACCGCAAGCCGCGTTGAGTTGTAGGCGGCTGAAGAACTTTGTGACCCGAAGGACGTAGCAGCGCCGCTGGCAGAACACCGTAGGATGGCCTCATTCCCGGTCTGCTGTGTTTTTTCGATCTGCACCGCATAAACCAGCGTCTTTCCGTGTTCCACAAAGCGGCGGCGTATTTTGGCAGAATACTCAGGAAGAGTGGAGGACAGAATGGACGGGCAAATCTGGACGATACACACGTTGCCACTCTGGTTCCTTGTGTTCTCGCTGTTCCTGCCGCGTTTGGCGCTGCTGGTCTACTGGGCAGACGGACACGCCTTGCCCTTCCATGTGAGTGGATGGATTCCGTTGATTGGAGCGGTTGTGCTGCCGCGGATTCTGCTGCTCTACCTCATCTATATGGACCAGGGCATGGGGTTCTGGTTCGTGGTGCATCTGATCGCTGCGCTGGTGATCCTTGCCAGCGTCGGCCGGTACCAGACACGCGGACGCATGGAGCGCCAGCGGGCGATCGTATAAATCTGCGGTCGTGCGACTGGCGCCTGCGCCGGTGATCCGGAGGCGCAGTAGAGCGACAGCCCAGCATCGCGGTATCCTAGATAGATATGGAACGGCGTAAAGTTGGCATTCTTGGCGCGACCGGCATGGTCGGTCAGCGCTTCATTCAGTTGCTGGAAAAGCACCCATGGTTTGAGGTCTCGTGGCTGGCGGCCAGCGACCGCAGCGCGGGCAAGACGTATGGCGAGGCCTGCAGGTGGAAGCTGGACACGCCGCTGCCGGCGCGCATCGCTGCGATGACGGTGATGGGCAACACGCCTGAGCAAACGGCTGTGAGTGAGCTTCCGAAGATTATCTTTGCCGCGCTCGACTCCGACATTGCACGCGAGCTGGAGCCGAAGTTTGCCGCCGCGGGCTGCGCGGTGGTATCGAACTCGAGCGCCTTCCGCATGACGGCCGATGTGCCGCTGGTGGTTCCCGAGGTGAACGCCGACCATCTGGAGCTGCTGGAGCGGCAGAGCTGGCGTAAGGACTCCGGCGGCTACATCGTGACCAACCCGAACTGCTGCGCGATCGGGCTGGTGCTCGCGCTGAAGCCGCTGGAGGCGCGCTTCGGCATCGAGAGCCTGTTTGTCTCGACCATGCAGGCAGTGTCCGGCGCGGGCTATCCGGGCGTCGCCTCGCTGGACATTCTCGGCAACGTCGTCCCGTTCGTCAAGAACGAAGAGGAGAAGTTGCAGGAAGAGGTAGGCAAGCTGCTGGGCCGCTACTCCTCGAACGGGATCGAGATGCTGGATGCGAAGGTGAGCGCGCATTGCAATCGCGTGGCGGTGGAGGATGGTCACACGGAGTGCGTGTCGATCAAGCTGCGCACGAAGGCGTCGCGCGAGGACGTGCTCGCCGCGTGGAACGAGTTTGCGCCGTTGTGCGGCCATGGCCTGCCCACAGCGCCGGACCAGCCGGTGGAGTTCGAACCAAGCGTCGACCGTCCGCAGCCGCGGCTGGACCGCATGCGCGGCAAGGGCATGACGACGACCGTGGGGCGTCTGCGCGAGTGCAGTCTGCTGGACTGGAAGTTTGTGCTGCTGTCGCACAACACCATCCGTGGCGCAGCAGGCGCAGCGGTGTTGAATGCGGAGGTCCTGGCGCGATTGGGCAAGCTCGCAGGATCGAAGAACATCGCGCAGAGGGCGGCGCAACAACCTGCGGCGGTGCTGGCGTGAGCGCTGGCGGCAGCTTGAGCACAGCGCGGCCGAAGCTGGTCGTCATGAAGTTTGGCGGCACGTCAGTGGAAGACGCAGCCGCCATGCGCCGCACGGCAGCTATTGTGCGCGGCCGGCGCGAGCGCGGATTGCAGCCCGTGGTTGTCGTCTCAGCGATGGCCAAGGTCACAGACCAGTTGCTGAACGCCGCAGCCTGCGCGGGCCGCGGCTGCAAGGCGGATGCATTGGCCATCTCGTCCCGTCTGCGGCATCGGCACATCGAGACGGCAAACGACCTGCTCTGCGGCGAGTTATTCACCGAGGTCGAGGCGTCCATCCATCGCCGCTTCGACTCGCTGGACGATCTGCTGCGCGGTATCGCGGCAGTGGGCGAGCTGACGCCGCGGACCAGCGACAAGGTCGTCAGCTATGGTGAGCGGCTGTCGTCACGCATTGTCGCGGCAGCGTTCGCGCAGGAGGGCCTGAACGGAGCGCACGTGGATGCGCGCCGGTGCATCCTTACGGACTCGAACTACGGCAAAGCCGTGCCGCAGGAGGCTGGGATCGAGCGTGCGCTCGCGGTGGAGGTGCTTCCACTGGTGGAAGCCGGCAAGACCCCGGTGATGGGCGGCTTTATCGGCGCGGACGCCCAGGGCATTACGACCACGCTTGGCCGCGGTGGCAGCGACTTTACCGCGGCGCTGGTCGGCGGCGGCGTGCATGCAGGCGCGATCGAGATCTGGACCGACGTCAACGGCATCATGACCACCGATCCTCGCATCTGTGCGGACGCGCTGCGCGTGAAGGCCATCAGTTTTGAAGAGGCCGCCGAGCTGGCATACTTTGGCGCGAAGGTATTGCACCCCGCAACGATTCTGCCGGCGGTGCAGAAGTCGATCCCGGTGTGGGTGCTGAACTCGCGCAACGCGGCGAATGAAGGCACGAGGATCACGGCGGTCGCGCCGCCGTGCGCCAGCCCGTTCAAGAGCATCGCGGTGAAGAAGCGGCTGACCATCATCGACATCGTGGCCAACCGCATGTTGATGTCGCATGGCTATCTGAAGGCCGTCTTCGACATCTTCGACAGATACCACTGCATCATCGACATGGTCTCGACCAGCGAGGTGTCGGTCTCGGTCACGGTTGACTCGAACCAGCGGCTGCCGGAGATCTGCGCTGAACTGGAGAAGATCGCGGACGTGAAGCTCGAAGGCTCGAAGGCGCTGATCTGCATGGTGGGCGAGGACATCCGAGGGCAGAGCGGCATCTCCGGGCGCGTGTTTTCGGCCATCCGGCACGTGAATGTGCGCATGATCTCGCAGGGCGCGAGCGAGATCAACATGAGCTTCATGATCGAAGAGGCCGACGTGGAAGAGGCTGTGCGCGCACTGCATCATGAGTTCTTCTCCGCGCCGGACGCAACGGTCTTCGATATTGAAGCAAGGAGCGTATAGATCGCGCGATAGCGGCAAACGCTTTAGACAATCGGTCCATCAACAGATTTACGGAGTGCAATAAACTTTCATCATGCGAATTCTGGTGCTGGGGCAGGGCAAGACGGGAAAGCTAGTTGCAGAGGTCGCCGCCGAGCGCGGCCACGGCGTGCATGTGCTCGATGAGTTGGAGAACCAGAGCGCGGGCGCACTGACGCCGCCATTCGTCGCAGGCTTCGACGTCATCATCGACTTCACCACTCCGGAGGCGGTCGTCCAGAACATGCGTGCCTGCCTGGCGACCGGCGCGAAGATGGTCGTCGGCACTACTGGCTGGTATGCGTCGCTCGCGGACATGCGCGGGCTGGCCGAACGCAAGCAGGCCGGGCTGCTCTACGGCACCAATTTTTCCATCGGAGTGCAGGTGATGCTGCGGCTGGCCGAGCAGATGGGCGCTTCGCTGGCGAGCGCGGGCTACAACTTCTCCATCGTCGAAACACACCACACCAGCAAGAAGGACAAGCCGTCGGGCACGGCCATCTCGGTCGCGGAGATGGTGGAGCGCGGCGCCGGCGTGAAGGTGGCTGTGCCTATCGAGTCGGTCCGCGAGGGCGATGCCAAGGGAACCCATGTGCTGGAGGCGGTGAGCGACGCCGATCGCATCGTCCTGACGCATGAGGCTGTTTCGCGCCGCGGATTTGCCGAAGGGGCCGTGCGCGCCGCGGAGTGGCTCTCCGGCCGCACCGGCTGCTATGACTTCCGCGATGTCTGGACCAAAGTGCTGGCCGGCTGATTGCGCACGTTCTCTCTCGCGGTTAGCCTTGAGGCATGAGCTCTGCTGTTGTCTCCGCGCCTTCCTTCGCGTCTCTCTCTTTTGACCAAAAGCTCGACCGCCTCGCCGAGGTCGCCGTGCGCGTGGGCCTGGGCGGCTTTCGCGAAGGCCAGGAGCTGGTCCTCACCGCGCCTACCGACGCGCTGCCACTGGTGCGCAGGATCACCGACCACGCTTACCGCGCCGGTGCGCTGCTGGTGACGACGCTCTTCGCGGATGACGGGCTGGTACTCTCGCGCTTCGCCAACGCACCCGACGCCAGCTTCGACTACGCGCCCGCGTGGCTGCAGGATGGAATTGCGGCCGCGTTCAGGAAAGGTGCGGCGCGCATGGCGATCGCCGGCGCGAACCCGGCGCTGCTCGCCGGCCAGGACCCTGCCAAAGTTTCACGCGCCAACATCGCAGCCTCCAAGGCCGCCAAGCCTGCGATGGAGATGATCACGCGGCATGAGATCAATTGGACCATCGTCGCTGCCGCCACTCCGGACTGGGCAAAGCTCGTCTTTCCCGGCGAGCCGGTGGATGCCGCAATGGCCAAGCTGTGGGAGGCGATCTTTGCCACTTCGCGCATCACCGGCGACGATCCCGTCGCCGACTGGCAGGCCCACGGAGAGCGCCTGAAGCGCCGCGTTGATCTGCTGAATGCGAAACGCTATTCGGCGATCCATTTCAAGTCGCGAGACGGCGGGACTGACCTGCGCGTCGGTCTGGCCGACCAGCATCTGTGGGCAGGCGGTGGCACGACGGCAGGCAACGGCATCTACTGCCAGCCCAACATTCCGACGGAGGAATGCTTCACTACGCCGCACAAGGACCGCATCGACGGTACCGTGCGCGCATCCAAGCCGCTCTCTCATCAAGGTACGCTGATCGAGAACATCCGCTGCCGCTTTGAGGGCGGCAAGATCGTCGAGGCCACTGCGACTGCGGGGGAGGATGTGCTCAATCGCCTGATCTCGACCGACGATGGCGCGCGCCGCCTCGGCGAAGTTGCGCTGGTGCCCGCGTCGTCGCCGATTGCGAAGTCAGGCATGCTCTTCTGGAGCACGCTGTTCGACGAAAACGCTGCCAGCCACATCGCGCTGGGCCAGGCATACTCTACCTGCCTGATCGGCGGAGAGAAGATGAGCGAGGACGAGCTGAACAAGCTGGGCGCAAACTCCAGCCTCATCCACGTGGACTGGATGATCGGCTCCGCGGAGATGGATGTGGACGGCATGACCTCAAGCGGCGCGGCGGAGCCGCTGATGCGCGCCGGCGATTGGGCATGAGGATTGGCGCCCGCACGGTAGAATGATCCGTCCGCTGCTCCATTCCATGACCATCGATTCCCACGATCAAGATGACGAGGCAGGGCCGCCTGGACGCGGCCGCCAGCGGCTGGCTTATTTTTTTATCGCGCTGCTTGTCGTCCTTCTGCTGGCGTTCATCCCGCCGCTCCTCAACGTCAGCCGCTTTCAGCGGCGTGTGGACGCTGAGATCTCCGCCGCGCTGGGCCGCCCGGTCCACTTTGACCGCCTCTCACTGAACCTGCTGCCCATTCCCGGGTTCACCCTGGAAAACTTCGTCATTGAGGAGGACCCGACGTTTGGGTATGAGCCAACACTGCACGCGGATGAGGTCCGCATCAACATCCGGCTCAACTCGCTCTGGCGCCGCCGCGTTGAATTCTCTTCCATCTCGTTTACCGACCCCAGCGTCAACCTTGTCCACACCGCTGATGGACGCTGGAACCTCCAGGGGCTTCTCTTGCAGGCCTCGCATATTCCCGCCGCGCCCACAGCGCAGGCGCATTCGGGGCCGGCGGCACGGTTTCCATACATTGAGGCAACAGGCGCGCGGGTGAATCTGAAGCTCGACCAGGAGAAGACGCCTATCGCGCTTACCGAAGCCGACTTCGCTCTCTGGCAGCCGGCCGAACACAAGTGGCAACTGCGCATTGAAGCCCGCCCTCTCCGCTCCGATATCGCGCCCGGAGCGAGCGGTACTCTGCGAGTGGAAGGGACACTGGGCAGCGGCGGCGACCACGCTACGCTTGCCGACATTCCGGTCGATCTACGCGGCTCATGGCAGGACGCGCAGCTCGGCGGGCTGACCAGCCTGCTGCTGGGCCGCGACGCGGGGTTGCGCGGCGACCTTACCTCCAGCCTGGCCATGCTGGGCACCATCGGCAGCAATACCATCACCGCCACGCTCCGCGTGGAGAACGCGCGCCGTGCGGACTTTATCCCACCGCATCCGCTGTCCCTTTCGGTTGGCTGCCGCGCCACGGCGGAGAACAGCTTTCACTCCTTCACGTCGATTCAATGCCGCCTGCCGCCGTCTGCCTCGTCCGCACCGGCGATGCTTGCGCTTGTGGCGAAAGTCCCCGATGTGCGGCGGCCTGAACTTGCCTCGCTGCGCCTGGATGTCCCCTCGCTGCCATCGCAGACGCTCTACGACTGGCTCGGCGTCGCTACTCCGCATCCGCCTACGGCCTTCGCCGGACGCGGCACGCTGCGCGGCGCGCTGCAGTGGGGAGCGCCACCTGAAGACATGGCAGCGGTGGACAGCGGCCATCCCGCGTCTACGCCTGGATGGACAGGCGAGCTGAGACTCTCCGGCGAATGGCTGAAGCTGCCTGCGCTGGGCGATAAGGGAGTGCCGCTGGACGATGTGGTGCTGAGTGCCACCACACAGCTCGCAACGGATGCGCGTACCGCCCATCCTGCGAAACCGCAATCGCAACCTGCGCAGGACAGCTTCGATCTCGCGCCTGTCTCCCTGCCGCTTGGCGGAGTTCACAGCGCAACGCTCACAGGGCATGTGGATGACGGCGGATACTCCCTGCATCTTGCTGGTTCAGTCGTCCTCGACGAGCTGCTCGCTCTGGGCGACGCGATCCCCCAGTTCGGCGATGGACTGAAGCAGCTGCTTGCGCCGGAAGATTCGCCGGCGTCGCAGAGTTTGAAACAGCCAAATGACGCGCCTGAGAGAGCCTCGTCTGCAACGAGGGGGCACAGCGCACCGGAGGTTCCACCGCCCGCACCGCCAACTCCAATATCTGTCGACCTTTCAGCAGCGCGCGCGTGGGGCGGCCCTCAGATCTGGACGCAGGCTGCGAGCGCACCGGCCACACCTGAGCATCGTCACCACGCCAAGGCAGTCCGCTAAACAGACGGGAAGTTCCGGCGCTTGCGCTAGCGTCCTTCGCGCAGCCGGGCGGCAAGCCGCTCCGGCAGGCGGGCCGTCAGGATGCTGCCCTGCGCCTTCTCGAGGTCATACGGCACACGGTGATACGTCACTGTGCAGGCCTCGCTATCGTAGATCGCGAATGCCGCGCGCCAGTCGTGGTCGCGTGGCTGTCCGACTGAGCCGGGGTTGATCAACTGCCGCGTTCCGGGCTCGATGACCAGCGTCCAAGTCTCGTGGTCGCGCTGGCCCGCATAGCGTGGGCGCAGCTCGTGCCACTCCTGCTCGCGCTGCCAGAAGCCGCCCTGGATGTGCGTGTGGCCGATGAACGTCACGGCCGAGGTCATCTGCTGCAGCGGCGTCCATGCGTCCCGCATGTTCAGGATGTAGTGGTCCTCGTCGAGCGGCGAGCCGTGGGCGAGCAGGATGCGCGTCTCGCCGCAGCCGCTGGTCGTCTGTTCCGGCTCGATAGGTCCCTGCGGCAGCGTGCGCAGCCACACCAGGTTGTCCGGGGTCAGCTGGTCCAGCGTCCACAACGCGGCGGTGCGCGCCGCGGGGTTGAAGTTGACGGCAGAACTGGTGCCGGAACACACGCGGTCGTGGTTGCCACGAACGGTGAGTCCGCCGTGCGGCCTCACCAGATCCAGGACGTCGTTTGGGCTTGCGCCATAGCCCACCGTGTCGCCCAGGTTCCACAGTACGTCCCATCGTCCCGCAGCGGTCTCCAGCACGGCGCGCAGCGCCTCCAGGTTGGCATGGATGTCGGAGAGGACTAAAGCGCGCATAGGGAGGGCAGAATCGTCCTTCGGCTGAGAAGCACGAACTTTTAAGTCTAGCGTACTGAGATGCGCGACCTCACTCGGCTTCAGATCGCAATGCAGCGAGCGGCTTCGTCCGGTCCGTCTGCATGGTGGGGGCGGAGGCGAGCAGCCCGCGCGTGTATTCATGCCGCGGGTGGGCGAAGAGTTCCTGCGCGGGTGCGTATTCCACAATCTCTCCGTGGCGCATGACGGCGATGTGGTCGCCGGGGCGGTCGCATGCCTGCGCCACTACCGCAAGGTCATGCGAGATGAAGAGCATGGAGAGACCGTGCGTGTCGCGCAGCCCGCGCAGCAGCTCCAGCACCTGCGCCTGCACGGTTACATCGAGCGCGGTGGTGGGCTCGTCGGCGATCAGCAGCCGGGGCCGGTTGACTAACGCCATCGCGATCAGGATGCGCTGCCGCTGCCCGCCGGAGAACTGGTGCGGATAGTCGCGCCAGCGGCGTTCGGGCTCTGGCAGTGCAACTTCGTGCATCGCGTCCAGCACGCGCTGCCGCACCTCGGAGCGCCGCAGCCCTGGATGGTGGGCGCGGACGGCTTCGGCGATCTGCTGGCCGATACGCATCACCGGATTGAGCGCGGTCATCGGCTCCTGGAAGATCATGGCGATCTCGCGTCCGCGACGCGCCCGCATGGCGCGCTCGGGCAGCGACAGCAGATCGACCGCGGCGGCATCTCCGCCGTGAAACCAGACCCTTCCTGCGACCCTGGCCTGAGGCGGCAGCAGACGCAGCAGGGCGAGCGATGTCGCGGATTTACCCGATCCCGACTCGCCGACCAGGCCAAGCGTCTCCCCCGGTGCGATTGCGAGCGAGACATTCCGCACAGCTTCGCGCCCGCCGAAGGCGATGGTCAGGTCCTCGACGCGCAGGACCGGTTCCCGGCTGAGGGGCGATTCTCCGACGTGGCCTGCAGGGTCTGGATTGTGCTGATTTGCGCTCACCAGCCTGATGGTAGAGCAGATCGGCCTGGCCGCAGTAGTCTGGTGTAAGACCGGAAGCGCAGAACGCACGTCTAAACCACGTATGAGACCGGACCCAGCAAATCCAGACAGTTCGCGGTCAGCGCGCAAGTCGCGCGCAGGGCTTCTGCTCTGTGCTCTTGCATTGCTCTCTTTTGCCACGCGGATGCATGCGCAGACGCACAAGGTCACCGAGCCGAAAAAGGTCGTCCGCGCGGTGGGCGTGTATGAGTGGACGGGCGATCTGGCCAAGCCGACGGGCGCGCGGCTGATCCCGGTGTCGTTGTTCATTGAGGGCAAGCTGGAGGACGCGGACGTTTACCATACGCGGCCTGTGCCTTTCGCGCTCGACACAGGCAACGTCTACGAGTTGCAGAAGGCGGGCATTGGGCAGGGCACGCTGGCCATCGCCTTCGCGCGCAAGCTGGTCGCCCTGCCCAACACCAACGCCACGTGGGACGACGGCTGGTTCGGCTATGGCAAGGTGATGCCGCCCGCGGCGGCGAAGAAGTCCACCCTGAAGCCGACTGCGACGGTGGCGAAGATCAATGCCATCGACGATGCAGGCGACGACAAGCCGCACTTCTCCGCGCGGTCGGCCGCGCCGGGCTCGGGCGGAGCAGCTGCGCCTGCTCCTGGCACTGCGCCTGGCACCGCGTCTGCTGCAGGCAGCACGCCGGCGGACGATCCTGACCGGCCCACGCTGCACCGAGGATCGGCTTCGGGGGGCGCAAGTTCAGGCGCCGGCGATGTTCCGGACGATCCGGACCGGCCCACGCTGCATAAGCGCTCGGCTGCCGCGCCGACGACTGGGACGGCAGTGAATGAAGATGTGTCGGCCATCGGATCGCCCATGACGGACACGGACCGGCCGACGCTGCATCGAGGCAAACCGGTGGGTTCGTTGACGGAGGCAGACCTGCCGAAGCTGACCGGGCTGCCGCAGGAGAGCGACCTGCACCAGATGGTGGCGGTGTCCGATGCGGCAGACCGGACGCAGCACGACTTCTCGCGCCCCTGGGACGATGATGCCGAGCGTGCTGTGATTCTGGGCAAGATGCAGGATGCAGCGCATGCTGCGCTGGCGGCTTACGAGAAGGCGAATGGGCTGGCGCCAGCTGGCGCTCCAGTTCCGGCGTCCGGCGCTGCTCCGGTGTTGAAGCGAGCACCAGGTGAGTCCGCGGCTGCGCGTCGCACGAGTACAAAGAAGGCTGCTCCGGCGCTTCCGCCAGAGCGGCTGGTGGAAGAGAAGCTGACGGGTTACATGCTGAGCTATGGCGGATCGCCTACGTTTGTCTACTCGGCACAGACGGACGGGCTGGGCGTGGGCGAGCGGTTCGTGACGGTGGTGGCGCAGCGGAACGCGCAGGGGACGGTGGAGATTGCGCTGAAGAGCGTGACCGATGCGGCGCATCTGGACCGCGCGCCGAGGTTGCGGCTGGTCGATGCCGTGGACGCCGAGGCCTCGAACCGGGCGAGCCTGCTGTTCGAGCTGCGGGCGCAGACCTCGCGGCAGTTCGCGCTGTACCGGGTGATCGGCGGACGGGCAGACCAGACGTTCCTGACCGGCGCGACGCAGTAAGTATCCCCCCACCCCTACCCCCCCAATACCATATTTGCGGCGGAAGCCTCCGGGTATGTGTGACGTGAAGGATTTGAAGGTGGGCAAACTATTGATACGGAAGCAGTTCCGGATAAAATACTGGTTCCAAGGGGCTTAGGCTAAGGATAAATGCGGAGATTCTGGAGCTGCGCTCCAGAATGACGGGCGGGGGGATAGGGGTTTTCGTCACACCTGGGATTCGTCACACCTGGAGATTTGTCACACCTGGAGATTTGAGATCGAGGTCCCAGGTGCTCAAAGGCGAGCCACCTGGGGCACCCGGCGCTCCCGGGGATTTCGCTTTTTGCTTACTTCCAGTATAGCGGGCTGGGCATAACTGTTATGCCAACTTTCTTTTGGCGCTAACGAGCAGAAAAGATGGTGGTTGGGTCTGGATTGGGCGGTTCGGGGGGCTTGACATTCTCCAACTGGCGCCGTTTTCCGCCCGCGGCAAATCAGACCGATCCCACATCTCAAAATCGAGATGTGGGGCACCCAGTTCCGTGGTGAGGAAGCAAGACGTGGGCCACCCGCCCCTTAGAGAGCTGCTTCCCGCTTTGCTTTTGTTCGCCGATCCTGGTTTGCATCTCGCTCGGCGAGACTCTGAGAATGTCGCCTAGGGCCTGAGTGAACTTTGCGAATTCCGGGGTTTCAGGCGGTCTCTTCACAACGGAAGGATACCACCTAGAACCAGTTGGACTCTTTAGCTTTGTCGTTCAGCTTCCAAGTCTTGTCAGTCTCATTCTGGACGGCCCAACCCTTTATCTCGAACCGGCGCAGATCAGCCTTTACCAGATGTGGCGTGACCGGAGACTTCAACCACTCGCATTTTTCTAGGCTCTTTGTGATTGCAGCGTTGGTCACGTTCGGACTTTCGGTGAGCAGAATTGCGATAGCCTCACGACGAACTGCCGCCCAATCATAGATATTCAGGGTTTCAGGGTCGCACCAGAGGTAACGACCGGCAATAATTCCGCCACGGTTTCGGTCTTTAATTACCCATCGAGTATGGTTCCCTTCGATGGCTCCAGCTTCTACGAGAGAGTCAAGTGTGGCGTACGCGGCCCCGCCCGCAATCTTCCGTATTTCAGCCACCCGCGAATTGAGCTCAGGAGATGTGATGGTATCGCCCCGATGCGCCCGCAAGACAGCCAAGCACAAAGCAAAGGGGGAAGCATTAGAGGCTATTATTGAAACCCAATCCTCTCCGGAACCGCTAGGGCGCATCCCGTGATCGGGTTGGGTGGGACAAGGGGGAGCAATCGTATACCGTCCGGCAAAAGAACCGTATGTAGGGGACTTGGGAGATCGCGGAGAGATGGTCGTTGTCCGATCTTTCTGGACAGACATATGGAGCCGAGACTCTACAGAGGGCAGAACCGTGCCGCGCGAGAGCGAGCTAAACGTAGCAATCCCTTGTTCGACTGCTTCAATCTCGGCATTTATGGATGCGCGTTTCAGGCGCAATTCGTCTACCTTCGCCTGCAATCCAGCGATGATGGCCGAATAGTCGGTGCCGGGTGCCACACCCATTTTTGCTTCCCTCCATACGTTTGCCACGGTATAATGACAACGCCGGGCAGGAACGGCTTGCGCCGTCCCCTGACCCAGCGGATGTTTAGGCCCTCATAGGCGTTACTCATCCTCCAATCTGGACTCGAAGTGACCCGGTGTCCCACAAGACATTTATCCGGGTCATTTCTGTTTCCTGAGCTGAAACCAATACTATGGGCGTCACGTACTGCGCGTCAACTCCAAAGACACGGTAACTTGTTGAAAAGGCTTAAACTGCACCATTTTAAGTTCGTGGCTTCAGTAGGTGCGGTGTGCTAGGTATGTTGATGCCACTCTATGTCTTTGCGGCAGAGGAAGATAAGGGGTTTTTGGGCTTGACAGCAACGAGGCAAAGGTTATACGGGATTTAAGAGGCAGAGCAACCCATCCTTGCGCAAGAGAACGCGAAAGGATAGGCGACCTGAGGTGCATCTCTTTCATCCCACCCAAGCTTTCTCCTACGATTCCGGGATACCCTTCAGGGCTGGTTGCTGACGATCTCTTTGCCGCCCGCTCTTGCGATCACATACACCGGGCCGGGCAGCGCAGGGAGCGGGCTGGGTTCATTCGCGAGGTCCTGCCAGAGGAAGACGCGCCGGGGGCCGCGCCACTTCGCCGCCAGCGACGCATGTGTCTCGAAGATTGCGGGCGCATCTGGAAAGAAGCTGCCATACCAGAGGTTCGAGCTGCGGCCGTAGTCGCGCACGCCCTGATACTCCGCATCCGTAAGGATGTGGATCGGATTCACCGCGGCCGCGCCAATGCCGATGCGGGCCGTGTCATGGTCGGTCGGCGGAGTGGTCTGCGGCGGGCTTTCGCGCACCGCATAGAAGCGATACGAAGGCCGTTGCCGATAAAAGCCGAGAGTGCTGCCGTACTCATACTCCTGGTGAATCACGACCAGATCATCTGGCCCGATCTGCGGCGCAATCGCCGCCGCAAGCTGCTGCGAGCTCAGCACAGGGGCAAAGGTCTGGAGGCCAAGATGAGCCGCCAGCAGAAACCCGAATGCACCCGCCGCGAGTACCAGCGTCGCAGCATGGGGTCGCGCCCGCCGGCGCAGCAGATACGATGCCAGCGGGCCGAGGAACAGACTCGCCGCCGCGAGTGCCAGCGGCAGCCGGAACAGCTCCAGCGCCTGCGCGTTGAGATCGAGGAAGTGGCCCATGGAGAGCGCATAGTCGCCGGGATTCTGCTGCAGCAGAGACGCTAGATCGGTGTTCGGCGCAGGAGCATGAGCCCGCAACAGAACGAAGATCGACGCTGCCGCAAACGCCGCGCCAAAGGCCACGAGCGCCGCAGTGCAGCGCAGGTTAGATCGGCGGACTGACACCGCTTTCGTAGTCACTGGCTGCGCCCATGCAAAACTGCCCTGCGCCAGCCATCCGCCGATCAGCATCGCCAGCGGCGGCAGCGACGGCAGCACGTAATATTCCTGCCGCGTCGACAGCGAGAAGAACAGCAACGGCAGCGCCGCGGCAGTCGACAACAATAGCACCGCATTCGGACCATACGCACGCTCACGCCACACCGGGCGAATGCAACCGAGCGCCTTGAACACGAACGCCGACCACGGCATCAGCCACACAAAGCAGAGCCCCCAGAAGAGCCACAGCGGCACAGTGTC
>DATCBR010000141.1:0-18889 GCA_036511765.1 Acidobacteriaceae bacterium
GACGCAGCATGGCATGTGGTTTCCGTGACCGCATTCAAGGAGGAGTTTTCTTGAACATCAAACTCATTGTTTCCATCGGAGTCATCGCTCTTAGCGCCTTCGGAGCCTCCGCACAGTCGCCCAACCCGATTTTCAAAGGCAAGAAGGTGCTGCTGGTTGCCGCAACCTCCAGCGACACGGCACCCGTCGACGCCAACATCAAGAAGCACTTCGAATCGCTCGGCATGACCGTCAACATGGTGCCGGACATCGACCCGCCGCCGGCCACCGGATACGACCTCGTCTTTCTCGCCAGCGATGTAAAGGCCAAGACCGTGACTTACGCCTATCGCACCATCAACATCCCCATCTTCACCCTCAAGCCCTGGCTGCTCGACTTCCTCGGTATGACGGGTTACGAGCCACAGAAGGACTACGGTGAGGACGAGAAGGAAGAGCAGTCCTTCCTCTGGCTCGTCAACGCTCCCAATCCCATCCAGGCCGGATTCCCCAATGGGATGTTCATGCCCATCAAGCACGCCATCAAGATCTACAACTGGGGCCGCCCGCTGCCGTCGGCACAGGTCATCGCTTTCCTTCCTGGCGAGCCCGACAAGGGATTCATCTTCGCCTACGAGAAGGGCGTCTACGGCGACCACGAGTTCATCATGCCTTCTCGCCGTATCTTCTTCGGCCTCGCTCCGGACCAGTTCGACCTGCTCATTCCCGACGGCCTCAAGCTGTTCGACTCCTGCGCCGCGTGGGCGCTCGGTGGTAAGTAGGCCGTGTCCTTTAGATCAAGACGGCAGAATTAGGATTGGAGATCTCTATGAAACTCAAGGCAACGCTTGCCCTCCTCGTCGCAGCCATGTGTGTCACGTCTGCTCAGCTGGCGCCAGCTCAGGCCCGGGTCGACGGCCCCACCGCGCTTATCATCACCTATCGCGCGCGCCCTGGAGCACGCGCCAAATTCCGCGGCGTCATGCAGACCGAAGGCGTCGCCCAGTTTGAGAGGTGGCGGAGAGACGACGTCTTCGCCAGCTATCAGGCGCTCTTCACCACCTATGCGGCAGACACCGTGCCCGACATGTTCGTCGTTCTCCGCTTCAAACACTTCAGCGATCTCGGGCGCTGGCAGCGGATCGAAGAGAAGTTCCCCGGAGGTCTGCCCGAGGACGCACAGGTCCTCGCCTCGGTGGACACCTCCGCCACCGCGGACATCGTCAAGGAGAGCTCCGTCGCCGCCACCACCAATGAGTCGCAGTTCTTTGTGCTCGAATACGATGTGCTCGTCGACATGCCAAAGTACACCAGCTACGTCCTTGACTATGCAGTGCCGCAGTTTGACGCGTGGGAGAAAACCGGCGCCCTGTCTTCCTACGCGAGCTTCGTGAATCAGAACCCAGCAGGCGCGTCCTGGTCCAGCTTCATCGTGTTGGAGTACAAGGACCTCAAGTCGCTCGCCGCGCGGGAAGTCATCAAGAACCAAGCCCGCGCGGATCTCGCCGCCTCCAACCCCATCTGGAAGAAGTGGAGCGACGACAAGACCGCGATGCGCACCGAGAAGGCCGCCATTCCTGTCCGCGCCCTCAAACAGCCATAGCGCTACTTCAGCTTCGACAACTCGTCGTTGACCTTGTCGAACTCCAGCGGAATGTACCCATTCTCCGCGGCCAGCGACTTCAGCAACTGCTGGCCCTCCTCGGAAAGTGCCAGCCGCATATACTCGCTCATCCACGGCTCCAGCGGCTTGCCCGGAGGGGCGTTGAAGTACACGCGAATCGATCCGGTGAACGGATAGACGTCGCCAACTGTCGCGTGCGAATAGTGCGCGTCATCGCTTTCGGCCATGGCCAGCAGCTTGGTCTGCGTGCCGAGGTCGGACTGACGCTCCCAGCCGGAGTCGGGCGGCCAGAAGCCGATGATGCCGATGCCGAACGGGTCTTCCGCAATCGCTGTCATCACGTCTGTTGAGGCATCGAGCCATTCCGCACGCGTCGACCACGCCCGGCCGCCCAGCTTCGCGCCGTCGATAAACAGAAACGCCGAGTCGCGCCTGGCCGGCAGGTAGACATGGATCTCGCGCTTGCCCCACTCACCCTTCACCCCCAACTGGCTCCAGTGCGTAATATCGCCACCCGGCGCGCCCGTCGTGAAGATCCGGGCCGCAAGCTCCAGTGTGACCTTCGGCAGCGGATTCTTCGCATTGATCCAGATCGCCGACGGAACCTTGCCCGGTGGAAAGATGTCCGGGTCGGGCGACTGGTCGTAGCCCACCAGAAAACTCTGCGGCGCGTAGCCATGCAGCGCCTTGAACCCGTCCAGGTCCTGCCGAATGGCGTCGCGCCCCATCGGCGAAAAGGCGGAGACGTTGCTCGTCAGCGCGGCAATCGCGGGCTCCGACCCCAGCGGGTTCAGATGGATCCGGATGTTGGGATGCGTCCTGGTGAACAGATCGTCCAGCGCCTCGAAGTAAGGTCCCACGAGGTCGTTCGCCAGCACATACACGCTCTTGTCCGGCAGCAGATACGGAGCATCGGAAGCCGGAGACGGCACCGCATGCGGCACATAGTGGGGCAGCGTTGCATCCGGCTCCTGCGCCGCGAGCCCCATGCCTGAGCAGCATGCAATCGCCGTCAAAACTCCCAACTGCAGTCTCCTCATCGATCCAGCCTCGCCCGTTCTTCCGCAAGTTCTCCCGCGTTCAGTGGAATATAACCCGCAGCCTCCGCCGCAATCGCCCGCTGGCCCTCATCGGAGAGCGCCATACGCACATAATCCTTGCCAAACGAGTCCAGCGGAATTCCCCGACCCACACGCAGATAGATATACACAAAGCGATCCAGCGGATAACGTCCCGCAGCAATGTCAGCCGCGCTGCCTCGCGAAGCTGGGCCGGTCTCGCTCTTCAACCCGATCACTTTCACATCGCCTAGCGGAACATTTAGCGCCGTAATCCCAATCGCGGCCACGTCCTCCTTCACCCGCTGGACCACTTCGGCATAGCGCGCCATTCCCACGTATCGGTGATTCATATTCAGTCCGCCCATCTTGTCCGTACTCAGGAACTCGCCGGCCTGCGGATCTTCGGAGTCGGTATAGTCGCTGGGCATCGGGCCTACGGGATGCACCTCGCGCTCCGCAAGAGGCCCGGCAACTCCCGCTTGTCCCCAGGTTGCAATGTCGCCCGCCGGCCCGCCCACCGTGAACATCCGCGTCAGCTGGGCCATGCTGAGGCTCGCAACCGGATTAGCACGGTTCACGATCACGCCCAGCACAGGCACCCCCGATCTCGGCGAAACGGAAGCGTGCGCAATCCGAAAACCCACCGGCTCCGCCGCAATCTTCAGGTTGTCGCCCAGGCCGATGCGCGTGTACTCCGTCCCCAGCGGCGCAAAGGCTGAGCGGTCAAACGTCAGCGCCGCCATCGCGGAATAGTTATCGCCCTCCAACACCGTGAACCTGACGCCCGGATGCGCCGCAACGTAAACTCGATTCAACGCGCGAACTACTCCAGCCAGCCTGGAATAGGTGACAATTTGAATCGTTCCATCCGGCAGCACATACCCCGCAAGCGGCCGCGCGGCGGCGCCCGCCTCGGGCGGCTGGCCGTGCGCCGCCAGCCCAGTCGCAGCCAGCAGGGCCACGCAGAGTGCCCAGCGTCGCCGCACCACACCTCCGCCGCACCCGCCATACGGAGTCCTCATCAGAAGATCAACTTCAACGCGAATTGCAGTTGACGTCCAAACGTTGCAGTCGGTCCAGTCAGGTTACCTGCTGTGCTGGAGGCGGCCCCGCTCACGTTGTACAGTTGGAGCTGAGCGCTCGCAGGACTGGCGAAGTTCGTATGGTTCGACGCGTTGAAAGCCTGCACCTGGAACTGCGCACGGACCTTCTCCGTGATTGGCTGATCTCTCATCAGCCCCGTTGTCCAGAAAAATAATCCAGGACCGTCGAGCGTGTTCCGCCTGCTCGTCCCCAGGCGCGGCCCACTGAAACCCGGTGCGTAGGTATATGTCGTCGGAAACTTGAAGCACGTCGTATCGATGTAATGGGTGCTATGCGGATTGGTGCACGGGCGGTTGTTGACGATGCGGTCCGGAAACGCGAACGGCTGCGACCCCAGCAGGCCCAACGGATCGCCTCCAATAACCGGCGTTATTGGAATGCCACTGCGGATATTGACGATGTTGTTGAAGGTCCAGTGGCGGAGCATCGACGTGTAAATGCCCCCGCTTTTGATGTCGGGAATCGGGGCCACGGCGTTGGCCGAGAATACGTTTCTCAGGTCAAAGTCCGAATCGGCGCGATTGAGGCGCAGGTCGAACGAAGGCAGGCCGGAGATTGAGTTGCTGAAGCTCGAACCGGAGATCGCCGAAGAGCTGTCGTCAATCGAGTGGCTCCACGTGTACGCGATCTTGCCCGTAATACCCTTCGGCGCGGAGTAGCTCAAGGAAGTCTGCAGTGAGTGATACACCGAACTACCGCCGAAGAACGAGTCCGACTCCGTGCCCACCGCCGGATTCAGAATCATCGCCGAACGAGCGGCCCCAGTGACCGCCTTGAGATCGGGCCAGTAGTAGTTCCCGCTCGGGTCCTTCCCCAGGTAAGGAACGTTGTTGATATCGTTGGTCGCAAAGATCTGATGCACGCCGTGCGCCGTGATGTACCCGATCTGCAGTACCGTGTTCTTCGTCAACTGCTGCTGCAGATTCACGTTGCTCTGAATCACATAGCTGCGCGGAGCCACCGGCGGCGTATATATCACGCGCAGCAGAGGTGTCGTGCTGTAGAACGGCGAAATCGGAAACAACCCCGCCCCCGCATTACCTGGGTAGGTGACGCGACCCTCCTGGTAGGATGGTGCGCTCGAGATCACCTGGATCTGAAACTGGTAATTCAGAGGCAGCACGTCGTACAACCCGGAAGCCGCGCTGAAGATCGTCTTCCCGTTGTGGAACGGGTCCCACGACAAGCCGATACGCGGCTCAAAGTTTTTGGTGGTCGGATTGTTGGTGAAGAACGTCTTTACCCCGACCGAGGCCGGCGAGGTTGGCGTGGGCAGCGTTCCCAGCCGGTTGCGCGTCTCCGTCGTGTCGGTTGCTATTTCATAGCGCAGGCCGATGTTGACCGTTAGGTTGTTCTTCAGCTTCCAGCTGTCCTGCACATACGCGCCGAATAAATACTGCCGCAGATCGTGTGGAATCACAGGCGTGCTCGGAGTGCCGCCCTCGAAGAACGAAGGAACATTCGTCAGGAAGTTATTGATCGATCCGAAGTTCCACTCGCCATTCGGAAGCACGCCGCCAAGTGTATTGTTCTGATCCTGTTCCACCGTGCCGCCAAACGTAATCGAATGTGTGCCAATCACGTAGGTAGCATCGTCGTATAGCTGATATGAGTTGTAGTGAAAGGAATTGGTCCCTACAGAACCCGACCCGCCCTGCACCGTCGTCAGCCCCGAGACGATCAACTGTCCCACACTGCGGCCAGTGTAGTAATCCAGGGCCGGGTTGTTCACCGCCGGGTTAATCACGGCCTTCTGATTCGGGGCGATCGCCACCGACCGGTTGTAGCCCAGGCGGAAGGAGTTTACCAGTCGCGCAGTGAACAGGTGTACTTCCTCGATGGAAGCGGTCGTGCGCCGTGACACCGCCTCGTCATACAGCGTGTCGGTCGTGTCGGCCGCATCCAGTTGCGCCGTGTCGTACAGCAGCGTGGCGTGCAAGGAGTCCTTCTGCGAGAAGTTGTGGTCCATATGGATCGTCGAGAAGTTCTCGTTATTGACCGTGTTGTTGAGATAGCTGTAGGTGCCACTGTTGCCGTTGATGCCGGCGTTGGGCAGCGGGAAGAGCGCCAGGTAGGGCGGAACGGCTGCATTTACCGTCAACTGCTGCAGTCCACTGGTGCCGGTAGGAGCTGGAGTTGTAGTGCCGGGGGTGTTACAGGGAGCTTTTCCGTTGCCGGTGCATGTCACCAAGCCCGTGCGCGCGTTGGGCGAGAGCACGGTCGACTGGTTCTGGACCCCCTGCGCCTGCCGGAAGCCTTCATAGTTGGCGAAGAAGAACGTCCGGTCTTTGACGATGGGCCCACCGAACGTGCCTCCAAACTGATTGCGCCGGAACGACGGCTCGCCCGACAGCGGATCGAAGTAGCTGCGCGAGTCGAAGACGCTGTTGCGAATAAAGTCGAATACTGAGCCGTGGAATGCATTCGTCCCCTGCCGCGCAATCGAGTTGATCACGCCGCCGGACATGCGTCCATACTGCGCGGGAGCGTCCGACGTAATCACGCTGAACTCCTGCACTGCATCGACTCCCAGCGTGGAACTCGAAACCGAGCCGGGACCGCCATTTGCATAGTCGTTGATGTTCACGCCGTCCAGCCGGTAACTGTTGCCCTGCGGACGGTTGCCGCCAATCGTCAGTTGCGCGCCCAGCCCGCGCGACAGACGGGTCGTCGCCGTAGCCGCGCCCGCAAACTGGGTGAGAATCTGGGAGACGCCTGAGTTCAGCGTCGCCAGCGTAGTCCAGTCACGGCCGTTCAGCGGCAGATCGCGAGTCTGCTTCCCATCCACCACGCCCTGAATGGAGGTATCGCCGACGTTCACCTGGTTGCTGGAAGACTCCACCGTCACGGTCGTCTCGGCCGAAGCCACCGCTATCGCAATGTCGAGATTGCGAACGATACCGACCGTCAGCTCCACATCGTTCAGGACGTTGGTTCCAAAGCCGGCCGCCGATGTCGTTACCTTGTAGCTGGCGGCGCTCAGGTTTGGCGCGGAATAGAATCCGTCGCTGTTGGTCACAACATCGCGGGTAACGCCGGTCTGCAGCGCCGTTATGTGAATCTGTGCGTTTGGAACCACACTGCCATTGGAATCCGTCACTATGCCCTGCAGCGTCGCGTTGCCGCTCTGGGCGTTGGCGGCAATCGATAGCGCCGCCGCGGCGACCGCCAGTAACGTTAAGAGTGTCTTGCGGAATCCTGCGATCATGGGGGCTCCAAACAAATCCGAGATGACAAAAAGACTGCGCGGCCTCAAGAGACCTACGGACGCGCTTGCTATGGGACATGAGCATTTATAAGTGCCGAAATGAAGGAAGTCTAAACCTCAGATGAAAAGGGATTCATCGAGTGTTAGGAACATTTGCGCCCGATTGCAGCGCCGGACAGCTATCTGGAGTAACAGGCAGTTTCGCTCCGTTCCTGCGCCAGCGCGGCAAATCACAAAACCGTCGGTGAACACCTTTTCATGGACCCTTCAGGCATCATTCACCTCCGCAGCCTGGAGTGGTCAAGTCTCATCAATGTCACCCTGAAATGCGCCGAATTGACTCTATGAAGATCACGTTTCTCCTCAGCCTTGCCCTGTCATCCTGCTGCGTTATGCAGGCGCAAAACCTCGAAACCCCGGCACCGCGTCCCGATACTCCGCTGCCTTACAGCGCCGCCGTCGACGCCGCCATTCCCGCCTATAAGCCCGTCAAGGGCCTCGCAGGGAACCTCAAGGGCGTCGAATCCAATACTGTCACCGTGCTCGATCGGAAGTGGATTGATGGATTCACCAAAATCTATCCCGGCGTCAAGATCTCCGTCGACATCGGTGGGTCCGGCCAAGGTGGACCGCGCCTTACAAACGGCTCCGCCGACTTCGCCTTCATCGCCCGCGAGATGATGGGCCGCGAAGAGACACCCTTCATTGACAAATTCGGCTACAAGCCGCTCGCCATCTCCGTTTCGGGTGGCAGCTTCGCGGTCAAGGCCTTCACCGACTGTGTCGTCTTCATCGTCAACAAGGACAACCCGATCACGGAAGTCACCTACCCGCAGCTCGACGCCATCTACTCAGCGACCCACAACCGTGGCATCCGCGAGCCCATCACCAGGTGGGGACAACTCGGACTCACCGGCGAGTGGGCCGACGCCCCTATCCACGCCTGGGGCGTCGAAATCCCCAACGGCTACGACAACTTCGTCAACATGCACGTGCTCGCCTACGGGCAGTGGCGCGACGGCATCCAATCCGACAAGACTGTCATTCCGCTCTCCGACAAGGTAGCCGCCGACAAGTACGCCATCAGCTACACCGGCCTTGCGTGGGACACCAACCCCAACACCAAGGTCCTCAAGCTCGCCGTCCATCCCGGCGATCCCGCCATCGCCCCGACCTTCGACACAGTCGCCTCGCAAACCTACCCGCTCGCGCGCACCATCTACATCTTCGCCAATCAGGCTCCCGGCAAGCCGCTCAACCCCGTCCTGCGCGAGTTCATCCGCTACGCACTCAGCCGCGAGGGCCAGCAGGCTATCGTCGACGACCGCATCTTCACGCCGCTGCCCGCTGCCCTGGACGCGCGCGAGGCAGAGAAACTCAAGTAGCCGGCAACCTTGAAGCAGGAGCACGCGTGGTCCGAACCGTAACCTTAGTCCGTTGGCTCTCAGCCGTCACCCTGCTGGTGCCCGCGGCCCTCGTCTGCGCCGCGCAGGAGCAATATCCCAAGCCGCTCATCCACACGCCCACAGACCATCCTGCAGCCCGCATTCTCCTTCTCAGTGTCGATGGCCTCCACGCCGTCGACCTCGCCAACTGGATCGTCGTCCACCCGCACTCCACCCTCGCCGAACTCGCCGCCCGCGGCGACACCTACACCAATGCCCACACTCCCATGGCCGATCCCGCTGCCGGCCTGCTCGCCCTCACCACCGGCGGCACGCCCATCTCCGCCGGCATCGTCAGCAGCAATGGCTACGACCGTGCTCTCTCGCCGCCAGGTTCAGCCTGTAAAATCACCGGCGCAGCTCTCACGCTCGACGCCCCGTTCGATCCAGCCAAAGCCCCGCTCGATCCGCGCAACGGCTGCACCCCGCTCCAGCCCCACCAACTCCTCCGCGTCAACACCATCTTCGAAGTCGTCCGCGAAAAGATCGGCCCCACTGCCTGGGCCGGTGAGGACGCAGCCACCACAGATCTTCTCCGCGGGCCATCCGGCAAAGGCCTCAACGACGCCTGCGCCTTCGAGCCGGCAACGCCTACCGCGGGCGATCAGAGGCGAGTTACGGCCGTCCTCCGCTGGATCGACGGCAAGGACTGCACCGGCAACTCGAACGCCCCCGTACCCGCGCTCTTCGGCATGAGCTACGCGTCGCTTGCAGCATCTCAGTCCACGCCCGGCATGGGCTACGTCGATGCCATCGGCACGCCTTCCGCCGGCCTCGCCAGAGCCTTTGAGTCCCTCGACGCCTCCATCGGCCGCATCGTCGCCGAGCTCAAGGCCAAAAGTCTCTACAACTCCACCTGGATCTTCGTCACCGCGCCCTACGGCCAGTCGCCGATGGACCAGCGCCGCCGGCGCCTCATCCCCATTGCGCAAATCAAAGCCATCGTCGACGGCATCCGGCCCGGCCTTTGCGCGCACATCACTGGCGGAGACGCTGCCCTCATCTGGCTCACCGACTCAGCCCGCACAACCGCAGCCGTCAAGGCCCTCGGCGATGCAGCTGCAACGATCGGACTTGCGGAGATCGATTCCGGCGCACGACTCGCCCTCACCCTCAACTCGCCGCAGAAGGACTCACGCATGCCGGACATCATCCTGCAGCCCGAACCGGGCGTGCTCTGGGCCTCGCACGGCGACACGGCGCTGGCCTCCCACGGCGGCACACTCGACGAAGACACACACGTCGCGCTCCTCGTCTCCGGCGCGCAGTTCACCGGCCGGTCCGACCCCACCTACGTGCCCACCACGCAGCTCGGCCCGCTCCTGCTGCGCGCGCTCGGCATGGAAAAATTCGATCTCGATGCATTGCACCAGGAACATTCCCCGGCGCTGCCCGGAGTATTTTAGCCAGCGCCAAGCGAGGATCACGTATGAAGAAACTGCTGCTCACCTTGCACCTGTACATCGGCCTCGCCGCCGCGTTCTTTCTCATCTGCATCAGCCTCTCCGGCGCCATCATCGCGTTCGAGCCAGAGCTGAACCACCTCTTCCACCCGCAGCTTACCGACGTCACTCCCATCGGCCAGCAGCTCAACTGGGACGACTTCCGCGCCCGCGTCGAGCTGCAAACCCCCGGCTGGAAACTCATCCGCTTCTACTTCTCCGACAGTCCCGACCGCTCCACCTACGTCCGTCTGCGCAACGTCACCACCCACAAGATCCGCCATGTCTATGTCAATCAGTACACCGGCCAGGTCCTCGGCAGCACGGAGGACGGCAGCAACTGGATCCTCAAGGTCCACGACCTCCACGTCAACTTCCTCTCCGGCAAGGCCGGTAATCAGATCGTCATGTGGAGCACGATCTGCCTGCTACTCCTATCGCTCTCCGGAATCGTCCTCTGGTGGCCGCGCAAGGTCTTTCGCTTCCATCGCACATCGGCGCTGCCCCGCCTCAACCGCGATCTCCATATGAGCATCGGCTTCTGGTCATCGCTCGCCATGTTCGCCTTCGCCGTCACCGGCCTCGGTCTGCACTACCAGACCGGCAAACTCCTCGACCTGCTCAACACGCCCCGATCCGCGAAGACCATGCCCGGCCACGGCACTTCCATTGAAGGCATGCTCGAAACCGCGCGCGAAGCCCTCCCCGGCGCCGCGATCCCCCGCATGCTCCTCCCGGAAAAGAAGGGCGATCCCGTCTTCATGTACCAGCGTTTCCCTGAGGACAAAACCCCCGCCGGTCGCAGCTTCACCACTCTCGATCCCAAAACCGGCGCCGTCCTCAGCGTAGGATCCTCCCGCACCGCGCCCCTCATGCAGACTGCCTTGGTCCAGTGGACACGCGAGATTCACACCGGCACGCTCTTCGGCCTGCCCTCCAAGATCATCGTCGCCTGCTTCGCCCTGCTGCTCACCGTGCTCGCCCTCACCGGCCCGCTCATCTGGTTCGTCAAGCTCCGCGCCACCTCGCGCGGCCGCAAAGTCCTCGCGCAGCACAAAGCCGGCAAGCAAGCCCTCGCCGAACCCGTCACCACCTCCGCGACAAGCTCCAGATGAAGTCGCCGGCACACCCTTCGCTCCGGATCGGCGCTGTGGTCTGTTGCGCCGCCTGCGCCGCCACCGCAACCGCGCAAGCCGCACGGCTCCCCGACTACAAGCCCGCTCACCAGGTCTCCGGCACCATCCGCATCTGCGGCAGCCCGCAGATGGGCGATCTCCTCAAACTCTACGAACAAGCCTTCGTAAAACAGCAGCCCACAGTCCACTTCGAGGAAGACCTCCAGAGCACCCTCACCGCAGTCAGCGGAGTCGCCACCGGCCACGCCGACATCGGCCTCCTCGGTCGCGAGATATGGCCCACCGAAGTGCAGACCTTCGCCTCCGCCACCGGCCACGCCCCCACCGTCATCGACGTCGCAACGGGCTCTTATGAGGTGCCCCAAGCCACCTTCGCCCTTATGATCTTCGTGCCCGTGGCCAATCCCATCGCAAGTCTCTCCACCGCGCAACTCGCGCGCATCTTCGCGAGCGCCGACCACCCCATCCGCACCTGGGGCGAACTCGGCCTCACCGGCGGCTGGGCCGCTCGCCCCATCCACCTCTACGGCTTCACGGTTGACAACGACAAGTCGCAGATCTTCAGACAGCTTATCTTCACCGCCGGCGAGCGCTGGAATCCCGCCCTGCACCAGTTCGCCAACGCTCCCGGCGCCCCCGCAACCGACGCCGGTGAACTCATCCTCCAGTCCGTAGCCGGCGATCCCGACGCCATCGGCATCTCCAACATTCACTACGCCACGCCCGCCGTAAAACCCCTCGCACTCTCAAAGCCCGCGCACCCGGCGCTCATCCCACCCACACGCGCGAACGTCGCCAACCGGACGTACCCGCTCACGCGCGCCGTCTACATGGTCACCAACGGGGACGCCGCGCACCCACCCACCCCGGCGGTCCTCGAATTCCTGCGCTACGTCCTAAGCCGCCAGGGCGCACAGGCCATCATTCGGGAAGGAAACTACCTTCCGTTGCCGGCTGAGGTCGCTGTCAGCGAACTCCACAAACTGCCCGCGCCTTAGTCTCCCGCAGTCCTCAGGAGGGAACCTCGCTTTCGCCCGCGCTACGCCGGTGCGAACAGCTTTTTGCTCGAAGGCAGCTTGGCCTTCATCTCGTCGCGCGTCTGATCGGCAATCTTCTCCAGCGCCTTCTTGTCGTCGCCCGCCTTGTAGTTGAACACCACGCCCAGCGCGCCAATCGTCTTGCCCGACGCGTCCTGCAAGATCAGCTCGTCCTCAAAGTGCGGCCCGTTCTCCTCCAGGTTGCTCACGCCCGTGTTGATACAGCGCATATCGTCTTCGTCACCGATCTTCCCAATGCGCCCGAAGTTCGACGCCACGATCAGATTCTTGTGCCCCGGAGGCGTCGCATGAATCGCAATCAGCAGAACCTCCGGATGCTTCGCCAGCGCCTCGTCCACCAGTTTCTGAGCAAACGGTGCCGGCTTGGTATATGTGGGGTCCATCTCTTTGGCTTCGACCTTGCGCATTCCCGCAACGGCCTGTTCGCGCGTCTGCTGTCCCAGCGCGGCCGCGGTCAGCAGCGCAAACGATGTAACGCAAAATACTCCAATCAGCTTTTTCATGGGATCCTGAACCTTCTCCTCGGACCATCTCCAGCGGGCAAGCCAACACGCGCATGCCCTGCGGTTGTTACTGCACTTCGTACGTCAAAACCTTCGCCATCGCCTTCGTGTCCCCCGGCGACACTACCAGGAACAGCCGGCGCATCTCCGGAATCAGAAGCGCCGTCTTCGCTCCCAGCGCCGTCGCCACCTTCTCCACCACCTTCAAGTGGTTTGCATCGCTCGTGTCATAGATCTCCAGGTAGCCTTCGCCTCCGGGAACATACAGCCGGTGCGTTGCCTCGTCGTATTGCACCTCATCGGCCCGCAGCGGAGCAGACTGCGTGCCCACCACCGCACCGGTGTCTGAATTCAGCACCACCACCATGCCCGGCGCACGCGTCACCACGTACAGCCGATGCTGTGCCGGGTCGAACGCCACCATCGCGTTCTGCTGCGCCGGAGGGACCGGCCACATCGCCGTCACCTTCATCGTCTTCCGGTCCACCACCGCGATCTTGTTCGTCTGCGCCAGGTTGATGAAGATTCGGGGATCGCCCTCGACAAAAGCCATCGCCTCCACGTGATTGTCCTGGAACGACACCGACCCCAGCTTCGCGCCCGTATCCGGATTGATCGCCTCCAGGTTGCACGTCGTCATATCCACGTCCTTACCCCCGGTCACCACATACAGAATCTTGGCGGCAGCATCATACTTCGCCGTATCCGACCCCGGCGTCAGGTTCACCGTCTGCTTCTTCGCATAGGTCGACGCGTCGCGAATCGTCGCATTCTTCTCCGTGCTGTCCGTAATAAACACCGTCGGCACGCCCTTGCGCACCAGGATGCTGTGCGGGTTGCCGAATCCGCTCACCGTCCGCAGATGCGCCGAAGTCTTCAGGTCGAAGACCTCCAGCGTCCCATGGTCCTCCGCAGCCAGCAGCAGACGCCCACGCTCATAATCCGCCGCAAAGTGGTCGAAGTCCCCCGAGTACCCCGGCAGGTCGACACTCTTGATCAGCTTCACAGAACTATCCTGTGCCCGCGCCATCACCGCGCCCAGCAAAGCAATCGAACCCAGCACAACCGCAAGCCGGCTTATCCCACGACGCATGGTCTCTCCTAAAAGCAACAGAGAGAATCATGTTTCCCCCGCATGAGTTTCTATTGAAGACCGAATGAAAAGACGTTCATCCGTTAGTTGCCTCGAAGGCGTTTCAAAAGCAGCCGGGAATCAAACACGGCATTCTTGCGCTGTAGACTCCTCCCATAGTTGTTCCCAGAACTGCTTCTACTTCTTGATGTGTCTCTTTCCATAGATGTCACAAAGGAGAAGACTGTTGATCGCAGCAAAAAGGCGGCGAAAATGAATTCGCCGCCGCAGCGGTGCGCTGAACATAACAATACGTCTATCGGTGATACGCTTCGTGCCGCCGCTCACGCTTCTTTACATCATGGTGCTCGCGGGCCTTGTTCGCCACTGCGCCACCGGCCGCGCCGACACCGGCACCAATCAGCGCGCCCTTCGGACCACCGGCCAGCCCGCCAATAACCGCGCCGCCCACCGCCGATCCGCCCACAATCTTCGCGCCGGTATGGTGACGATGGTCGCTCGCCCTCTGCTCCGCCTTCGCCCGTTCATGCTCGCGCTCCGAGTATGTCTGCGCCGGCATCACCATCGGCAAAGAGAGAACAGAACCCATCACCGCAACCGCAATCTCCTTCTGGATCGTCATAGCACAGCCTCCTTGACCTTATTTCGCGCCACGGAGAGATAGGATGCCGCTTCCCCGCAGCGCATCGCCCTTTCGCGCCTACTTCCGCCCGATCGCTGTGCATCGCCTGATTAAAATCGTCCGTCTCAGGCAACCCGCAAGCCGTTGCCCGCCCGTTCAGCACATATGCCGTCCATGCCTTAAACTCAATGCAGCATGTTTGAAAACCTCAGCGACAAACTCCAGCGCTCCTTCAAGACCCTCCGTGGCCAGGGCACCCTCACCGACGAGAACATCGCCGAAGCCCTGCGCGAGATCCGCCTCGCCCTCATCGAGTCCGACGTCTCGCTCTCTGTCGTCACCGAAGTGGTCGACCACATCCGCGACCGCGCTCTGGGCACGCAGGTCACGACCGCGCTCTCACCCGCCGAGCAGATCGTCAAGATCGTCCACGACGAACTCATCAACATCCTCGGCAAGGACACCGCCCGCTTCAAGACCTCCTCGCAGCCACCCTCCGTCATCCTCATGGCCGGCCTGCAGGGCGGCGGCAAAACCACCACCTCCGCCAAGCTCGCCGGCTGGCTCAAGAAGTCCGGTCACCGCCCCATGCTGGTCTCGGTCGACGTCTACCGCCCCGCCGCGCGCGAACAATTGAAGCTCGTCGCCCAGTCCATCGGCGCGCAGTTGTACGAAGGCCAGCTCGATCCCGCCGCGAAGCACGGCACTGACGATGTACTGCGTCTCGCCAAAGAGGCCCGCCGCGAGGCTGCCAGCTACGGCTGCGACATCCTCATCGTCGACACCGCCGGCCGCAACCAGATCGCCGCCGACCTGATGGACGAGATGGCCGCGCTCAAAAAGCAGATGAACCCGTCGGAGATTCTCTTCGTCGCCGACGCCATGACCGGTCAGGACGCCGTCAACTCGGCCAAGGCCTTCCACTCGCTGCTCGCTCTCACCGGCGTCATCCTCACCAAAATGGATGGCGACGCCCGCGGCGGCGCCGCGCTCTCCATCCGCCACGTGACTGGAGCTCCCATAAAATTTCTGGGCACGGGAGAAAAGCCCGACGCCTTCGAGCCCTTCCACCCCGACCGCATCGTCTCCCGCATCATGGGCATGGGCGACATCGCCACCCTGCTCGAGCGCGCCGAAGAAAAACTCGACCGCACCAAGGCCGAGCAGTTCGCCAAAAAGGCCCTCTCCGGCGACGGCTTCTCGCTCGATGACTTCCGCGAGCAGTTGCGGCAAATCAAAAAGATGGGCTCCATGAAGTCCATCCTCAAAATGATGCCCTCAGTCGGCCCCTTCGCCGGCCTCTCCCAGGCCGCCGAAAACGTCGACGAAGGCCAGCTCACCCGCACCGAGGCCATCATCAACTCCATGACCGCCCGCGAGCGCGCCGACCACGAGATCATCAACGGCAGCCGCCGCAAACGCATCGCCACCGGCTCCGGCACCTCCGTGCAGGAGGTCAACAACCTCCTCCGCCAGTACGCCCAGATGCGAAAGATGTTCAAGACCATGGGCTCCGGCGGCGGCCTCAAGGCCCAGCAACGCATGATGTCCCAGATGCAGGGCCGCCAAAAATTCGGACGATAAAACGCGAAGCGGCGCAGACGAGCGCACTGGTCATTCTGAAATAGGAGTGACCGGCGTAACGGCAATGAAATTGCCGGAGATTGTTCCTTGGAGCCGCTCGAAGCATGCGCCTACATCAAGTAGCGCAAAGTTCATAACCATGAACTCTTCTTTTCTTGCCTGAACCGCAACTACTGCAGGGCTAATCTGTCGTCCTATTGCCCGATCAATCGTGTCGAGGGTTCCGTTGAATGCAATGGAATGTAGCGCATCCGCAGCATCCGATTGGAAGAGGCGGTACATAACGACAAGGGGGATTTTCATAAGAAGATCCCGATAGAGTTCCGCTCGGCGCTCTTCGGATAAGGGGACCTCCACCGCCTCACCGATTTGACCTAGGTGCTTCACATCTACAATCTTGGGCAGATCGTCAATCGGCGGTAGGGAACACGTGAGAACGAGCCTATGTCCTGCTTCGTCAAACGCCACAATCTCAGGAGGACGTGGCGGTTTGCCGTAGACGGGTGACTTGAGAACGCGGGCCCAATATTCGAATAGGGCCGCACGATTCCTTTCCTCATACAGCCGGCAACGTTCCTCTGCATCATTAACTTGCTCTCGATCAAACTTCTCTTTGGCCTTTTTCCAATCTTCTAGCGCGCGCGAATGCTGCTCAACAACTGCGTCGCGGCTGTTCTGCTCCGCCTGGAGGAGTTCATCCCATGCCAGCCTACGCCTCCGAATCCACGGGATGATTTTTTCGACAAACGGTATTCTCCCCACGAGTCTCACGACAAACGGTGGGCGCTTAGGAGGAGGCGCGGCCGTGAGCGAGGGAGGAGCAATCTGAAAGGGAGCCGTGAGCGACTTCCAGTCAAACCGATAGTCGCCAGAAGTGCCATCGATGAGTACCCTTTCAAGAGTGAGGCTGGCCTCCTTTGCCTGCGCAGCAAGTAAGGCCGCTCGCCTCTGTCCGTCGGCGGAAAGTTGGAGGCAGTTGGCGCATTGCCAAGCCGCAACCACCTCGGCCCCGCAGCTCGGGCACCGCACCATGTCACGACCATAGGTAACAAGGATAAGTCCTGGAGTTCGCCCAGCGAGAAAAACGAGAGGGATGCAAATCATAAAAAGGCAACATTGCTCGCCACCCTTGCGGTGTCCCGCATCAAGCTGCTCACCCACAATCCGATAACCCTGAGCCGCCATCTGCTTGGTATACGCATCTTTTTGGGCGAGACCAGCCCTGCTGTTCTCGAATCTCTGCGTCACATACTGCGTAGCCATTCGATGCCCCTCTCCAAGAGCCCACCACATGCCAGCGAAAAACCAATTCCCGACATCAACCGAAGCCAGTTATTGCTCTGCCTTAGTCCGAGGGCTTGCGACCCGCCGTCGACGACCATCACTGACACCAGAAAAGTGATCACCCATAGATTCCGCACATAAAAAGGAACTGCGCAAATGCCGACGGTAATCCCGAGACATCTTGCGCACAACGGAACTTGACGACCGTGATGAAAGAAACTGCGCTCAGGTAACTGATGGCATCGGATGATCAGTGCGAGACGATATAGGACATTTCGCAACAGGTCATTGTGCTGCTCCAACCTGCCTGACGCTCGAGTTCCGTGCACAGCAGCTTCGCTGCGATTCCTCAAAAGTATGTTCACGTTGACCGCAAATATAACATTTCAACAAGACGGCGGGTGGCCCAGATGCCGGAGGTGCAGATCGAGTTCCACCACAGATGATGGGTGCCCCGGGTGCCTCGCTTTTGGGCACCCGGGAGAGAACTTGTGCTGATCTCTCGGTGTTTTAAGATTGAGAGTGCATCCGCGCCTACTCCCCGACTCTAACCTGAAATCCCCAGGTGCCCAAAAGCGAGGCACCTGGGGCACCCAACATCTGGGAAACACCGAATCCCATCCCAACTTTTTCCTCGACTCAGCCTGCGGTTGATCGTAGGCTTTCCGTCATGCCTCGCGGGCTCATTCGTTACGAACACACGGGTAATTTCCACTTCCTCACCTTCAGTTGTTACCACCGCCTCCGGCACCTGGGCGAGGCGGCGGCGCGCGATCTCTTTGAGGACGCGCTGGAACGCGTCAGGGTGCGGTACCGATTCGTGGTGGCCGGCTATGTCGTGATGCCGGAGCACGTCCATCTGCTGATTGGCGAGCCACAGCGAGGCGGAGTCTCCGGTGTGGTTCATGCACTGAAGTTGTCCGTCGCGATGCGCCGCCCTGAGCGTCCCTTCTGGCAGGCGCGATACTACGCCTTTCTGCTACACAACGAAGAGAAGCGCGTCGAGAAGCTGCGTTACATTCATCGCAATCCCGTGGTGCGCGGCCTGGTCTCCCAGCCCGAAGACTGGCTATGGTCAACCTTTCGACATTACGCAACCGGAGCTGTGGGGGCGGTCGAGATCGAATCGGAGTGGACAGCGAGGCGGCGTGGCAATCAGTTGCCGGAGTTTCTGAGGTAGAGAACTACATTCCCAGGTGCCCAAATGCGAGGCACCTGGGGCACCCCCTTTGCAAATAGCCGAACGCCATGCGCACATCCAAACCCTGCCGGGTGCCCATCCGCACGCATTGGGAGCCTGTCCTGGGCGAAGCCGAAGGACGGACGGGTGGGGGCGCGAACCGGAGCGCAGCCTTCAGCCCGCCGCAACCCCACCCCAACCCCATAAGCAGGAAATCAGACCTCCCGCATATCGCAAAAAAGGTATACTCCAACCATGCCGTGGTCCGTCGAGTTCCTTGACCAGCGGGTGCAATCCACGCTCGATGCGCTGCCGCTTGACATGCGCGCCAGCTTCCAACGCATCGTCGAGCTGATCCAGTCGCACGGATTGGAACGCGTCCGCGAACCGTACGTGAAGCATCTCGAAGGTCCGCTGTGGGAGATGCGCATGAAAGGCAAAGATGGCATCGCCCGCGCAGCATACGTTACGGCGGTAGGGAAGCGGATCGTGATCGTGCATGTTTTCCAAAAGAAGACGCAAAAGACACCGCGCCGTGAGATCGAGATTGCACTCCGGCGCGCTAA
>DATCBR010000142.1:0-33443 GCA_036511765.1 Acidobacteriaceae bacterium
TACGCCACGGGCGCGCTGGCCAATTTTCTCTCCCAACCATTTGCTGGAGTGGGTCGCCCAGTCGTGGACAAGACGGGCCTGACCGGCACCTATAACTTCACGCTCGACTGGTCGCCACAAATGAAATCCGTATTGCCGGGAGCGGTTGGTAGCCTCTCCGCCCCCTCGGAGGATGCGCCCTCCATTTTCACCGCGCTCCAGGAGCTCGGACTTAAGCTGCAGCCTGCCACAGGCCCGGAAAAGACCGTCGTCATCGACCACGTTGAGCGGCCAACCGCCAACTGATCCAGGCGGTCCTCGCGGCTACTTGTGCCGTCCGCTCACGCGCTGCTGCAAATGCTGCTCGATCCCAAGCGGCTGGCGCAGCTCGCCCTGCTGCTTGCCATGCTGCAGGTTTCCCTCGGATTTCGCGCGCGTGTGCTCTTCCCCCAGATGCGCTGCGTGGGACCTCTCATGGCTGCCGTCCGCGGGTGCGGGGATTGGGTCAGGCGGCAATTCCGTTGCAATGCGATGCTCTGGTGCCATCGCCGCCTTCTTCTTCATACTCTGTTTCTCCGACTTCGCATCTTCCTTCATTTTGTCTCCTCCAGAAATTTCTCTTGAAACCGCAATCCGCTCTAACTTCCCGCCACCTTCTCCTTCACCGCTTCGTCGGTGGCGATCGATACATGCTCATGCTTGATGTCCAGCCGCAGGCGGTTGAACGCGCTCATATAGATGTTCGCCACCCACACCAGCGCGAACCAGGCGACCAGATAGCCGCGCCATCCCTCGTACAGCAGTGTAAAGCGCGTGATCGCGAGGAACCCGGCAGACACGTAATGCGAGAAACAGTACTCGCAGGTAAAGAGGTAGAAGAACTTTCGCACCGGCAGGGTCAGGCCAGTCTCGGCCTTCTCCTTGCACTTTTCGCGCGACTCGCGGAAGACCTCTTCGTGCGTGACTGTCCAACTGACGCACGCCACAGCCATCGCCAGCAGCAGCAACACCCCGAACTGGTGCCATAGGCTCATCTCTCCCATCAGATGCAGAAAGCTGACTGCATCAGTCGGGATCGGCTACATCAGCCGGAAGCGTTCGAGCATCAGGCGCTTGAAGCGCGGCTGCCAGATCAGGTCGTAGGCCAGCTCCTTGCCGGGAAACATGGTCAGTGCCGCGCGTCGCGCGTCGGCGATCATCTGCGCGGCCTCGTCGTAGGTCAGTGAGCTGTCCTGCGCGATGGTCTGCGTCACCAGGTTCATCATCATCTGCATACGGCCGATAAGTCTGCGTTCTTCTTCACGCTCCGCAGAGTCCATACCAACGACCGGCTGCTGCGAGACTGCCTCGTTCATCTCCATGCGATTGCCTCCCCATGCGTGCCATTCCCATGGCGCTTATGGATTAGACGCAAAAGGGATAGCTGCGATTCTTCCATCAGGCGATAGGAGGAATGTGGCCAGGCCGTCGCGGTCTGTGCGGTAGACGTGTGCGTGGGCGCCGGCAAGCCTGTCCAGCACCTCCGCCCGTGGATGGCCGAAGGTGTTATTCTCGCCGACGGAGATGACGGCATCCTGCGGCGCGGCCAGCGCGAGGAACTCCGGCGTGGTGGAGGTGCGGCTGCCGTGGTGCGCGACCTTCAAGAGTGTGACGGGGCCAATGCGTGCCACCGCATCACCCGCGCGTGCAAGATCGACCATGGCATCTTCGCTGGCCGCCTGCGCGTCGCCCTCCAGCAGTGCGGAGGCCTTGCCAAACTGCATGTGCAGCACCAGCGAGTCGTCATTCACCGGCGGCCCCGAGTTTGCGTAAGCATGCGATGGCGCGAGCACGTTGACGGCGACCGAGTCCCAATCGATATGGTCGCCTGCGCGGAGATGGCGGACGCGAATGCCGAGCGCCGCCGCTTCGGCGAGCAGTTCGCGATAGCTGGCAGAGTAGGGATCGATCGCGACCCAGAGTTCGCGGGGCCGGAAATTGCGCAGCACCGCGGGCATGCCGCCCATGTGGTCGGAGTGGGCGTGAGTGAGGACGAGGATGTCCAGCCGCCGCAACTGCCGCGACCAGAGGTACGGCGAGACGACCTGCTCGCCGATGTCGAAAGTGGATGGTCCTGTCGCATTCTCCGCGTTCGCAGCCGCGCCGGTTGGCCCTCCCGCATCGATGAGCATGGCGCGGCCATTGGGGCTGACGATGAAGAGCGAGTCGCCTTGGCCCACATCAATTGCAGTGACCTCAAGCTGTCCACGATGGACGGCGGGTGCACTGGGCCACAGTGCAGCGAGAGGAACAAGAGGCAGCGCAGCAATGGCGGCAATGGCAAGCGCTCGAGACCGGCGCACGGCCCAGCAGCAGAAGGCCAGGACAAGGAGGGCGGCCGCTGTATGCGCGAGCGTTGGTCCGGGTACGCGAACGTCGGCGGCCTGCGCACGGCTCAGGCGGTGGATCGCTCCGGTGATTGCGTGCAGCAGCAGCGCGAGAGTCGCGCTGGGAAGGACGGCAAACCACGAGCTCGCCAGCGAAGCAAGAAACGTGAGCATCGCCAGCGGTGCGAGCACGGCGACCAGGGGAACGCTGAGCATGTTCGCAGGCAGCGCGAAGACGGTGGCGCGATGAAAGTAGACGGCCATGGGAAGCGCCATGACGGCTTCGGCGGCGACGCCAATCAGCGCCAGCTCTGCCGCCCGCAGTACAGTCCGCAGCAAAATGGATGGCAGCAGGTAGGCGCGCTTTCCGAAGACTCCGGCGAGCGCCTCGCCCCACAGGCGCAGCATCACGCGAAGCTGCGCGAGGCGCGGCGGCATGGCTGCATCGCGCCAGCGGTCCTGCAGGCGGCGCGCAGCACGAGCGGAGGGCACAATGCTGCGCTCGCCCACCGGGACGGCGATACCTGCGATGGCGACGATGGCAAGAAAGGTCATCTGGAAGCTGGCGTCAAAGAGCGCGCGTGGCGACCCCACAAGCACGGCCAGCGCAGCCGCGCCCAGCGCGTTCAGCACATTGCGGTCACGTGCGAGGAGGCGTGCGAGCAGAAAGACCGCCGTCATCAACAGCGCACGCTGGACCGGGACGCCAAATCCGGTGAGCAGCGCGTATGCGCTGGAGAGCGCAAGTGTAACGGATGTTGTGGCAATTTCGCCGAGCCGCAGCCTTCGTGCGCTCCAGAAGACAAGCGCCGCCAATAGCGCGACGTGCATGCCGGAGACGACGAAGAGGTGAAACGATGCTGTGCGCTCGAAGCCGAGGCGCAGCGTGTGCGTGAGCCGCGAGCGGTCGCCGAAGAGCATGGCGTTTAACATGCCGGCATCATCCGGCGTAAGGCGCACCGCCGCGGGCAGTGAGCGATTGGCTTTGGAGTGAACGAACTCCGGCAGGCGGGCGGCGGCCCAGCTCTGCGCGGCGAAGATGCGGCAGCGCAGCGCGACGATTGCGGCGGCGGGCCGGGAACGTTGAGTTGCGTAATCATCACTGCGGAGTTGCTGGATACGAATGCTTCCTGTGGCGGCGATGCCCTGGTCCAGTAGGAGGTCGGCATACTGCCACGCGCCGGGATCGCGATAACGCTCAGGGATGCGTAGGCGGATCGGGACTTCGATCGCATCGCCGCAGTGGAGTCGCGGGAGTGTGAATGGCGGCCGGGACTGCAATGAGGCGGCCTGCTGCCCATGGGAGCGCGGCTCCAGCAGCAGCGCACGGACTCCGCCGGCGATTGGGACCATGCTGGACGTGCCGGGTGTGACGTCTTCGATCGCAGTGAGCGCGAGGTCGATGGAGAGCGTGGGCGGGCCGTCATCGTCCCACTGGTCGGGATCGGAGTCTGCGTCACCATCGCGGCCGTCGTGGGCAGTTCGCGGCGGCAGCTCACGGATGCGAACGATGCGGGCCTCGACGGTCCGGCTGAGGCCGTCGGCGTAGGAGAGCAAGGCTGCCTGGGGTGCGGGCGCGGGCTCGATCCGCGCGGACAGGAGACCGATGACGATCCAGAGTGCGGCGTCGCAGAGCAGCGCAAGGCGCGGCTTGCGGCGCAGGGCGAAGAGAGTAAATGCGAGCAGTGCGAGAATGACGGCGAGCAGAACTGCCGGGCGCGGCGCCTGCGGCAGAAGGGTGAGCGATTCGCCGAGCGCGAAGCAGACGGCAGCGGCGAGGAGTGGCGCGCGGCGCAGGCGCAGCGGCTCGACGCTCACGGCGCGCGGCCAGAGGCGAGGGTCGGGTTCGGGTCTGGAAGCGCCAGGATTTTGAGCCACAGCAGGCTGCCCGTAGAGGCCGCGGCCATTCTTTCAGATCGGCGCGGCCACGGCCAGAGGGAAAGCGGCGTTTAGGTGCGGGACAGGATGGCGACGGTCTCGATGTGAGTGGTTTGCGGGAAGAGATCGAAGAGGTGCAGCACGGCGACGGAGTAGCCGCCGGCGGTGAGCGCTTTCAGGTCCGCTGCGAGGGCCTGAGGCGAGCAGGAGACATAGACCAGCGTGGGCGCGGCGTTGCGTGTGAGCAGAGTGCAGACCTCTGCGCCGAGGCCGGTGCGAGGCGGGTCGAGGACGATCAGCGAGGGACGGTCGCGCTGGAGGATGGCGGTGCGCAGGAAGTCGAGCGTGGTGGCTTTGACGGGGCGGAGGTTTGGCAGCCCGGTCTGCGCGAGCGCAGTGGCGGCAGGCTCGGCGCTCTCGACGGCGGTGACGTTGGTGAAGGTGCGGGCGAGTGCGCGGGAGAAGAGGCCGACACCGGCGTACAGGTCCCAGGCCAGAGTCTGCTTGGGTGACGAGGCGGCTGTGTCAGCGACGAGGGCGACGAGCTCGGGCAAGAGGAAGCGGTTGATCTGAAAGAAGGCGCCGCGCGGGACCCAATAGGAGAGGAGTTCGAAGTGAGTGGTTCGGGGTTCGAGAGAGGTTTCAGGTGCGAGTTGCAGCAGTGAATAGCTGAGGCCGGGTGCGCCCCATGTGGGGCCGGGGCGCGGCTGGGCGGATCGTCGGCTGCGCGCGGCGCGTGGAAGGAAGGCAAGGGCTGCACCGGCCAGCTCTGGCATTTGGGCGCGGAGGGAATCGCAGAGAGAGTTGAACCCGGCGGCGAGGCTTGCGGGCGGATTCTTCTGCGCGGTGCGGAGGGAGAGCGTGAGTTGCAGCTTCGATTCGTCGGCGGTGGTGAAGATCTCGAGCTGGTCGGCGATGAGTTGCTGCGTGCTGAGCCAGGCTGCTTGGTTGGCGAGGGCGAGGAAGGCTTCGGCGGCGCGCCAGAGCAGCGGTGCGGCGATGGGGCACCGAGTGATGGGGACGAAGCTTAGCGTGTCTAAATGCGGGGGTCCCTCCACTGCGCTGTTCTCTTCGAGACCAGCTTCGGTCGGGATGACGGCATCATCTTCTGTGTCGGTCGATTCAGCCGCGCCGAGGTAGCCGGCGCGGAGCTGGCCATCGACGCGCGCGAGTGTAAGGCGGATGCGGTTGCGATAGGCGAGCGGCGGCGAGGCGTGAAGTTGAAGCTGAGGCAGTGGGAAGGCGCTGAGGAACTCGCGGAGTTTTGCGGCTTTGCGGTCGAGTTGCGCGGAGTACGGGAGGTTCTGGAGCTGGCATCCGCCGCAGGCTCCGAAGTGGGGACAGGGCGCAGTGGCGCGTTGCGTTTCGGACGGTGTTGCTGCGAGTTGGAGTGCGGAGGTCATTTGCTAGTTGCTGGTTGCTGATCGCTGGTTCGAACTGCGATCAGTCACGACTCCCCTGCATCTTCGTGGGGCATATAGAAGAGGGAGAGGCGCGGTAGAGAATAGTTGTCCAAGAGGCGCTTGTGCAGGAACTGCTGCTGCACCTGCTTGATCTGCACCGCGCCCATCCTGCCGCGATAGGGCGCGAGCTCGCGGTCGGCCTGGGCGCGCAGGGCGACGAGCTCGGCCTCGGGGGCGGCGGTGAGCAGCGCGGAGAAGAGTTTTTCTTCGAGCACGGTGAGGGTGCGGTCGGTTTCCTCCAGGTTCGGGGTTCTAGGTTCCAGGTTCGAGGAAGAGACGTCGGTCGTCTCGTCTGCAAGTTGACGGAGACGCGCTGCGGTCTCTCTGGCGACCGAGGCGGCGGGCGAGGGCAGCGCAGCAGCGGCGGCTTCAAGTTGCGCGGCGTTGGCGAGCAGGAAGCGGGCGATGCGGGTGGACTCGAAGCCGGATTCTTTCCCGTTTTGGATGGCTCCTGAGGCCATACCAACACTCGCTGCGCTCGCCTGCTCGGCGGCCTCCATCACGGCCTGGGCGCACCAGGCGAGGCCGTTGACCTTGCGCTGGCGGCGGTTGCCGAGGCGGGCGCGCTGGCTCTCGTACTTGTCGAATGCGGCGTCGATGCCACGGAGGACGGCCTCGAGCGGGACGCCTGCCTCGCGCCAGGTTTCGATCAGCGCCCAGTCCAGGGTGGAGAGCAGGAGGAGTGAGCCGCGACGGTGGGCGAAGCGGTCCTCGATCTCGGTGAAGTAGGCGAAGTGATTCATGCGCGGCTGCAACCCCCTCCCCCCCGTAAAGATGCCTATGTGATAGAAAACACAGGACGGTGATTGAAAAGAAACGACTTAGAATCTGCGGCGCTGATTGCAGGGAACTTAAACGCGAAGGCCAGGCATATCTGCCGGGCCGGTTGTTTTGCTTTCTCTACTTCTATTTTAGCAAGCGAGCAGAAACTGTTATGCCAACTTTCTGCGGGGAGATGTGTGAGTGGAATGAGTCGGTTAGGCGGCTTTGGCGGGTGAAGGGGACTTGACATGATTTTGGCGCACGGAATTCGTGGCCTAAGACGTTAGGCGGTGGGTTCTGAGTGGGTGTAGTAGAGCTGCGAGATGGCTGCGTAGAGGCGGGAGGTGAGGGCGTCGGCGTCGCGGGTGGTGAGGCCGGCGGTGGGGAGCGGCTGGCCGATGACGACCTTGAGCGGGCGCGGACGCAGCGCGTAGACGTGGATGGGAAGCAGCTGATAGGTCCCGATAAGGGCGACGGGGACGAGCGGCACGCCGGCGCGGATGGCCATGAAGGCGGCTCCGGAGGCCATCGCTTGCAATCCTCCGGAGGGTGAGCGCGCGCCCTCGGGAAAGACGACCAGGGGCATGCCGGATTTGAGGGCGGCGACTCCGCGCAGGAGGCCGGCGACGGCGGAGCGTGAGCTGGAGGAGTCAATCGGCACCTGGCCTGAGCGGGCGAGGTACCAGCCGACGAAGGGAATCTTCCAGAGGCCCTGTTTGGCGAGGATGCGGAACTGGAAGGGGAGCCGCGCGAAGAGGACGGGCGTATCCATGTAGCTGAGGTGGTTGGAGGCGTAGACGGCAGGGACATTCTCATCCCACCCGTGAGCGTCCTTACGGCCGCTCACGAATGGGGCACCCGCGAGTTCTTCCTTCCCACTCATGTCGTTTCGCTCCATGAATGGGGCACCCGGAGATTGTTTGCCCGGGACGTTCTCCAGCCCGATCAGTTCTACCGGGGAGAGCGCGAAGCGGAGCATGACGCCGGCCCAGGCGCGCGCGACGAGATGCTGCTGGCGGCCGGAGCGGTCCCACAGGCCGCAGAGCAGAGAGATGGTCCCGAAGAAGGCGGTGGCGAGGGCCATCAGGGGCATCTGGACGAGCCGGGTGAGCCAGTAGAGATGTGCAGGGACGTGGTGGGCGGGTGATCCGCTGGACGGTGTCCGTTGTTCGTTGTCCGTTGAGGTGGGCGAGGGCATGAGGCAGTGTGACAAGGATAAATGCGGGGATTCTTCGGCTACGCCTCAGACTGACAAGTTCAATCGGTATGGGCCAGTGCGGATGTCGCCGACGAGGGCGCGGACGGCGCCGACGAGATAGATGGAGCCGGTGGCGACGATGAGGCCGCCGGGCGGGGTGAGGCGGCGGGCGAGGTCGAGGGCTTCGGCGGACGAGTGCGCGGGGACGGCTGAAATATCCAAGGCGCGGGCGGCGGCGACGAGTTCATCGAGCGAGGCTGCGCGGGGTGAGGCGACCGGAGCGAGGACGATATGGTGGCGGACCTGATTTTGAGGGCCGCCGGTGGTGGAGTCAAAGAGCGGGAAGAGGATCTGGGCCATCTCGCGGAGGTCTTTGTCGCGCAGGCAGGAGAAGAGGAGGGTGCGGGGCTGGGACTGGGGCAGGGATGCGAGGGCGGCGCGGAGGGTCCATGCGCCGGCGGGGTTGTGGGCGACGTCGAGGAAGAGGTTAGGGGGGAGAAATTCGAGGCGGCCGGGCCAGGAGGTATGCGAGATACCGGCTTCAATGGCGGAGTTGGTGATATTGTAACGTGAAACGTTACGTGTTTGAGAGATTTGCGAAATTTCGTAACTGTCACGGTTACGTAATGCGACTGCGGAGGCGATGGCGAGGGCGATATTGCGTTGCTGATGTTCTCCGTAGAGAGGAGAGCGGACCCGGAGAGTCTGGCCGGAGAGGGAGAGGTCGTAGTGGTTGGGGCGAAGACCCAGGGCTAAAGCCCGGTCACCCTGAGGCAGGGCTTCCCGCAGGCTAAAGCCCGCTGCTACTCCGCCACTCATGTCGCTGCGCTCCATGAATGGGCCACCCGGAACTGAGGTATGGAAGTCGCGGCCGGGGAGATATTCGGCGGCGTTGATGGCGTGGAGGCCGAGAGCATTCTGCGCGGCGATTTCCTGGGCGATCTCGCCGATGGCCTGGTTGGCTTCTGGATGCTGCGGCAGAGTGACGAGCGTGCCGCCGGGACGGAGGATGCCGGCCTTTTCGCGCGCGATGTCGGCGATGGTGGGGCCGAGGTACTCCTGGTGGTCGAGCGCGATGTCGGTGATGACGGAGAGGAGCGGGTCAACAATGTTGGTGGCGTCGAGACGGCCGCCGAGGCCGACCTCGAGGATGGCGATGTCGACCGGGTTTGCGAAGGAGCCGTCAGGCTGCGCGTTGGCGAAGTAGAGGAAGGCGAGTGCGGTGAGGGTCTCAAAGTAGCTGGGCGGATGTGGCAGGCGGCCTTCGGAGACGAGGCGGCGGCCGGTCTCGTCGACGAGGAGGTAGAGGCGGGCGAAGTCGGCTTCGGGGATTTCGGTGAAGCAGGGAACAGGGAACAGGGAACGGGGATCAGGAGAAGCAGATTCCTCCGCGTCGCTCGGGATGACGGCATCGGTAATCTGCGGCGCGATATCCCGGGTGCCCAAAGGCGAGGCACCCGGGGCACCCACATTCGATTGTGCAGGCTCGGAGATGCGGATGCGTTCGGTGACGCGTTCGAGATGCGGCGAGGTGTAGAGGCCGGTGCGGTAGCCGGCGGCGGCGAGGATGGAGGCGAGGGTGGCCGCGGTGGAGCCTTTGCCGTTGGTGCCCGCGATGAGGACCGAGGGGAAGTTGGTCTGCGGATCGCCGAGTGCGGCGGCGAGGGCGCGCATGTGGGCGAGGTCGAACTTGCGGCGCGGGGAGCGGGGGGCAAGCTCGAGGCCGAGCGCGTTCAGGCTTTCGACGGCTGCAGCGAAGGACATGGATCAAAGGTACGAGGTTCAAGGTTCAAGGTACAAGGGATCAAGCGAGTTCGGTAGTGCGGAGGCGCTCGGTGGGGGTGAGGTAGCCTTTGCGGCGGAACCAGTCTTCCATGGCGGAGTGAAGGCGATCGAGCGGAACGCGGTGGCCGGCTTCGAGCAGGCCGTCGGCGATGGGCAGCGTGTCGTCGAAGATGGCGTTGTTGGTGAAGTTGCGCATAGCGAAGTTGTCGATCTGCGCAATGGGGCAGAGGTGCTCGGCGCCGGTGGGGTCGATGCGCTCGATCGAGATGCGGCGGGCAAACATGCTTTCAAGGTACGAGGTTCAAGGTGCGAGGTTCAAGGTCCATCCCCCAGGTGCCCAAAGGCGAGGCATCTGGGGCACCCACTTCCATTGGCAATGGCGGACCCACCCAAGCGGAGCCTGGATGGGGCACCCGGCGTTGGACAAGAGACAAAGGCAAATGCGGGGATTCTTCGGCTGCGCCTCAGAATGACAGGCAGAAAAACAGGGATCAAGCGAAGAGGGTGAACATGACGGAGTCAAGCGGGACGGTCTGGACGGGGCCGCCGAGACGGCCGGAGGCGGGGTCGCGGCGGAAGATGGTGACGGTGGCCGAGTCCTGGTTGCCGCAGAGGAGCCAGCGGGCTTCGGAATCCGGGGAGAGGGTGAAGTGGCGCGGGGTCCTGCCGCCGCAGGCGATGCGCTGGATGAACTTGAGTGCGCCGTCGTCGTCGATGGAGAAGACGACCAGGGTGTCCTCACCGCGATTCGAGGCATAGAGATAGTTGCCGTCGGAGGAGACGGCCAGCTCGGCGGCGGTGTTCTTTGCGGCGGGGAAGCCGGGCGCGATGGTCTTCACAACGCGGCCGGTGGTGACGAGAATTCCCTGCGGCCGGATGCGGGAGCTGGTGGTGGTCCAGAGGAACTGGTCGATGGTGGAGTCGATCTCGTTGAGCGAGTAGAGCCAGCGGCCGTTGGGATGGAAGGCGATGTGGCGCGGGCCGCAGCCCGACCGCTCATTGCGGAAGAGTGTAGGCGGGCCGAGGCGCGCGGCGACGGGATCGACCGCGAAGACGGAGATGGCGTCGGAGCCGAGATCGTTGACGAGGAGGAAACGATTGTCGGGCGAGAGGTGGACGGAGTGCGGATGAGGCGCGTCCTGCCGCGCGGCAACAGGGCCGCGATGGCCGAAGGCGGGGTCCTTGAAGTCGATGCGTTCGACCGGTTGGCTGAGGCTGCCGTCAGCGCGAACCTGAAACGTTGCGAACGACGAGCCGTTGTAGTTTGCGACAAACGCTGCATGGCCCGTGGCATCAAGCGAGATGTAGCAGGGCCCTGCGCCGCCGGAGCTGACACGGTTGATTGGGCGCAGAACTCCCGTCGCCGGATCGATGGTGAAGCTTGTGATGGTAGCGGAGTCGTCTGGGAGTTCATTTACCGCATAGAGGCGGCGATGGCCGGCAATGGGAGCCGAGACCGCCATGTAAGATGGCCGCGGCGTGGCGGCTACGAGCGCAGGCGCACTGAGATGTCCTGTGTTCCAGTCGAGACGCGCGAGGTAGATGCCCTTCGTTGCGTTTTTGGCGGTGTCCGTCCCGAAGTAGACGAAGCTCGGAGGCTGAGGCGCGGGAGGCTTTCTGTGGAAGCGCTGGGTGAATGTCTCCGAGGAGATTTGCGCGGCAGCGCGGAGTGCTGCGTGCGGCATGGCGGCCAGCGCAGGAAGCTGCAGCAGGAATCGGCGGCGGTTGAACATGGAAACGTCGGCTCCAATCTTTTGGCGGCCCGCGGTCCGAGTGCCGCTCAGGGAATCATGTATTTGCGCGGCGGAATGCCGGACTGCCCAGGCTCGCCGGGCAGCGCCATCTGCAATTCCTGCTCAGGCTGTACATCCTCATTGATGACCGGCAGCGAAGGAAGATTCACGATCCCGCCGGCCTCGCGCACGATGGCATCGGCTTGGTCGAGGACCTCGTCTACGGTCATTGTGTAGATTTCGCGGCCATTGTCATAGCCGGACTCGATGGCCTGCTTGAGATAGCGGCCGGCGATCTGCGCGGCGAGATAGTCGGTGATGACCTTGCCGTTGCGCTTCTTCTGCTCCACCCAGGCGACGTTGGGCAGCGCGATCCACAGCGGGCGTCCGTTGACGGAAAAACGCACATCGGTCGCGTCGGCATGGCGCGTGGCAATGGCCACGATGTTGGCGTGCCAGGCGCAGCGTAGCGCCTCGCCGGTCCAGCGGTCGGTTGCGGTGAACTCTTCGTACATACATCCAGCTTAAACGGTTGCTGGGAGCACGGCAAGGATACCCTATATTTGCTTCGCTCAGATATGCTTGTGCTGCGCGTGGAGGCAGATTTGTTGCGGACGAGAGCACGGTCCATCGCAATCCTTATCGCCAGCTGCTTTGCGGCGCTTGCAGGCGTACAAGCCGCGGCGCAAAGCGCTCCGAAAACCGCAGAGCAGCAGTTCGCGACTACCTGCGCGGGCTGCCATGGACTCGATGGCAAAGGCGCTGCCAAAGGCCCTGACATTGCAACCCTGCCGAAGATCGCTGCCCTCTCTGACGCCGAGCTGGAGCGAATTATCCACGATGGCGTAACCGGCAAGGGGATGCCGTCCATGGCTGTGCTGGGCGACGCCAGGATTGATGAGCTTGTGCTCTATCTGCGAATGCTGCAGAGACAGGCCCGAACGGCGCCGGCCGTGAACACAAATAGAGCAACTACAGCAACTACAATCGCCCCATCGACTCCCGCACTTAGATTTCCAGCGACACTCACGGATGGCGATCGCGCGTTGCTGAGCAGTATTGACGTACAGCCGTCGGACATCGCGCAGAAGGCGCTCGGCGCCAACTGGACCTCCTATAACGGCGATTACACTGGCCGCCGCTTCAGCTCTCTCGATGAGATCACTCCCGCCAACGCCGCGAGGCTGAAGCCCGCGTGGCGCGTGCATACGCAGAACGCCGGCATGATGCAGGCGACTCCGGTTGTCGTCGTCGGCGTGATGTATGTCACGCGCTCGAACGATGCCTACGCTCTGGACGCCCGCACCGGCAAGCTGCTGTGGCACCACGCGCGGGAGGTCGGTGATGGCCTCGTTGACGATGCTTCGGGGCATATCAACCGCGGAGTGGCCATTCTCGGTACGCGCGTCTATATGGAGACCGACAATGCTCATCTTCTCTGCCTGGACGCGCGCACGGGCGAGCAGCTGTGGGACGTGGCCTACGCGGCCGGAAACAAGAACTATGGCGCCACGAGCGCGCCGTTGATTGTGAAGAACAAAGTGCTGGTTGGGACCTCCGGCGGCGATGATGGCGTGCGCGGCTTTCTCGCGGCATTCGACGCACAGACGGGCAAGGAGCTTTGGCGGTTCTGGACCATCCCAGGGCCGGGGGAAAAAGGCTCGGAGAGCTGGCCCGGCGATCTGTACCTGCACGGCGGCGGCACGACATGGATGCCCGGTACTTACGATCCGGAGCTCAACACGCTCTACTGGGGCACCGGCAACCCCGCGCCGGACTACGACGGAAGTGTCCGGCCGGGCGATGATCTCTACACCAGCTCGCTGCTCGCGCTCGATCCGGATACCGGCCGCCTAAAGTGGCACTTCCAGTTCAGCCCGCACAATCTCTATGACTACGACGCGGCAGAGACTCCGGTCCTGGTCGATACGGCCTTTCACGGAGTTCCTCGTAAGCTCATCGTTAGTGCTAACCGCAACGGCTTTCTCTATATTCTCGACCGCATTACCGGCGAATATCTAGCCTCAAAGCAGTTCATTCCGAAACTGAACTGGGCGAAGGGCATTGATGCGCACGGCCGGCCCCTGTCAAACAACCTCATTCCGGATGCCGCCGGTGTTACCGTATGCCCCAGCGTGGATGGCGGCACGAACTGGTACTCGCCAACATACGACCCGGCGACGCACACTTTTTACTTCCGCTCGCTCGAGGCGTGCAGTCTGTTTCAGTCCGCTCCCGATCATTTCGGCGAAGGCGAAACCTTCTATGCCACCGGCACCGGTCATGCCACGGGCAGCTTCGCGGACGAAACCCACTATCTCAATGCCTTCAGCCTCGATACGTTCGACTTTACCTGGCGCGATCGCCTGACCGGCGGTGGGTTCGCCTGGGCGGGAGTCATGTCCACGGCGGGCGGCGTCGTCATCTTCGGCAATGACCTGGGCGAGCTTGAGCTCGATGACGCGAGTAACGGCAGTCGGTTGTGGAGCGCGCCGCTCGGAACTGCGATGCACGCCTCGCCCATGTCGTACGCAATAGAGGGTAAGCAATACATCGCAGTTACAGCCGGCGATGATGTGATTGCATTCTCGCTTCCGTAAAGGGATGTCAACGAAAAAGCAAACCCTCCAGATTTGAAGGGTGAGGCTTTGAAATTGCGTTCCGCTTAGTTCGCGCCGACGGGCACGGCGACATGCTCCGTAGTTTCGAAGGTGAGCGCGCCGGATTTGGCGGCGTCGACGATGACGTGATCGCCATGGCGGACGGAGCCGTCGAGGATCTTGACTGCCAGCGGATCCTGCACCATGCGCTGGATGGCACGCTTGAGTGGACGCGCTCCATACGCGCGGTCGTAGCCGGCCTTGAAGATCGCCTTCTTCGCGGCATCGGTGAGCGAGAGGGTGATCTTGCGGTCTGCGAGGAGCTTTGCGAGATCGGCAAGCCGCAGGGTGATGATGTGCTCGAGCTGTTTTTCCTCCAGCGGATGGAAGACGACCACGTCGTCGACACGGTTGAGGAACTCCGGACGGAAGTGCTCCCGCAGCGCGCCCATCACGCGCTCGCTGGCTTCCGCAAAGCCGTCCACGCTCTCCGCCCAGGCCGTGGCAAGCTGCGATGCCCCCAGGTTTGAGGTCATGATCAGCACAGTATTTTTGAAGTCCACGGTGCGGCCTTTGGAGTCGGTGAGGCGGCCGTCGTCGAGAACCTGTAGGAGCACGTTGAAGACATCGGCGTGCGCCTTCTCGATCTCGTCGAAGAGGATGACGGCGTAGGGGCGGCGGCGGACGGCCTCAGTAAGCTGGCCGCCTTCGTCGTAGCCGACGTAGCCCGGAGGCGCGCCGATGAGCCGGGCGACGGCGTGCTTCTCCATGTACTCGGACATGTCGATGCGGACCATGGCGGATTCGTCGTCGAAGAGGAACTCGGCGAGGGCACGAGCGGTTTCGGTCTTGCCCACGCCGGTGGGGCCGAGGAAGATGAAGCTGCCGATGGGCCGCTTCGGATCGCTGAGGCCGGCGCGCGAACGGCGGATAGCGTTGGCGACGACGGAGAGCGCGCGGTCCTGGCCGACGACGCGCTGGCGAAGGCGGTCCTCCATCTGCACGAGCTTCTGCATCTCGCCTTCGAGCATCTTGGCGACGGGAATTCCGGTCCAGCGCGAGACGACCTTGGCAATGTCCTCCTCGTCGACCTCTTCTTTCAACATGCGATTGCTTGCGCCCTTGGCGTCTGCATCCGCGACGGAGGTGAGCTGCTTCAGTTCCGTCTCGGCGTGTGGGATTTCTCCGTACTGGAGTTCGGCTGCGCGCTGCAGATTGCCCTTGCGGGTCTGCTCTTCGGCTTCAAAGCGCAGAGCTTCGAGCCTGGTTTTCAGTTCCGCAATCCGTCCGATGGCCCCGCGCTCCTGCTGCCAGCGTGCACGCAGGCCGGCGGCCTTCTCACGGACCTCGGCAAGTTCTTTTTGAACTGCCGTGAGGCGCTCGCGTGAGGCGTCGTCCTTCTCGCGCTTGAGAGCGGCCTGCTCGATTTCAAGTGATGTGGCCTGGCGTTCGAGATCGTCGATTTCTGTAGGCACGCTGCCGATCTGGATGGCGAGCGCGGCGGCGGCTTCATCGACCAGGTCGATGGCCTTGTCCGGCAGAAAGCGGTCGGAGATGTAGCGATGCGAGAGCGTTGCAGCGGCGACGATGGCTGAGTCCTTGATGCGGACCTTGTGGTGTGCTTCGTAACGTTCCCTCAGGCCGCGCAGAATGGCGATAGTGTCCTCGACGTTGGGTTCGCCGACGAAGACGATCTGGAAGCGGCGTTCGAGGGCGGCGTCCTTCTCAATGTATTTGCGGTACTCATTCAGCGTGGTTGCGCCGATGGCCCGCAGGCCGCCGCGCGCGAGGGCGGGCTTGAGCATGTTGCTCGCGTCCATCGCGCCCTCGGCCGCGCCCGCGCCGACGAGGGTGTGCAGCTCGTCGATGAAGAGGATGATCTCGCCGTTCGAGTCTTCGATCTCCTTGAGGAGGGCTTTGAGTCGGTCCTCGAATTCGCCGCGATACTTCGCGCCGGCGATCATGCTGGCGAGATCGAGCGCGACGAGGCGCTTGTCCTTGAGGACTTCGGGGACATCTCCGTTGACGATGCGGCGCGCGAGGCCCTCGACGATGGCAGTTTTTCCAACGCCGGGCTCGCCAATGAGGACAGGATTATTTTTCGTCCGGCGCGAGAGCACCTGGATGACGCGGCGGATCTCCTCGTCGCGGCCGATGACGGGGTCGAGCTTGCCCTTGCGCGCGAGGTCGGTGAAGTCCTTGCCGTATTTTTCGAGGGCCTGGAACTTTGCCTCGGGGTTCTGGTCGGTGACGCGCTGCGAGCCGCGCACGGCGGAGAGCGCATTGAGAACCGCATCATGCGTGGCGCCGAGGGCGGTGAGGGCGTCGCGCGCGGGGTCGGACTGGCCCCCTGTTTTTGGGGCCTCGGTTAAGGCGAGGAGGAGATGCTCGGTGGAGACGTAGTCGTCTTTGAAGCCTTCGGCTTCCTTTGCGGCGCGCTCCAGTGTTTTCTGAAGAGCGGTGGCCATGCCGGGCTGAGTTCCGCCCTGGACTTTTGGCAGCTTGGCGATGGCGGCGTTGGCGTTGGCCAGCAACTGCTGCACGGGGACGCCCGCGCCTTCCAGCACCGGCAGGACGACGCCTTCCTTGTCCTCCAGCAAGGCTGCGAGCAGGTGCATGGGCTGGACCTCCGGGTTGCCATGTTCGGCGGCAGCCGACGCGGCGGCTTGGATGGCCTCCTGCGATTTAGCGGTCAATTTCTCCCATTTGAATGCCATAAATCCCTCAATTGACGCGCGATATGGCACAGCTTAGAACTTGGCCCAGGCCTGACTCAAGGCCCTCACGCGTTTACTTTACACCCGACATAGGTTAGATGTGAGTGAAAGGCACTCAGATTCGGAATCGTGTAAGGCTACGCTCCAAAGCACTGAAGCCAGCCTTCGCAGGCTGGCTTCGCTTCCTGCTCACCAAGGAACAGGGGGGATTTCTTCTACTATTCTAGCAGCGCAGCCAATCCGGCGCAAGGTTGAGATTCGCGGGGTAGAGTTTTGGCGGTTGTAAACGTCTACATTGATGGCTTCAATCTTTACTATGGCGCACTCAAGCGAACGCCATACAAATGGCTTGATTTGGCCAAATTAGCTCAAACGCTTCTGCCGTCTGACGCCGTTCAGGAGATCAGTTACTTCACCGCTCGCGTGAGTGCTCGTCCGCTTAATCCAACAGCGACGCATGACCAGAGCATTTATATCCGGGCGTTGAAGACGATTCCGAATCTGCGAATCACCTACGGTCATTTCCTGACTCATTCTGTTCCCATGTACCTCACGAACGTGATTCCACCGCAAAGAGTCTGGGTCGACAAGACGGAAGAGAAGGGCTCTGACGTGAATATTGCGTCCCATCTGCTACGGGACGCCTATCAACGGCGCTTTGAAGTAGCTGTACTCGTCACGAACGATTCGGACCTTGCAGAACCAGTTCGGATTATCGCCCAGGAAGTTGGATTGCCTGTCGGAATTCTCAATCCACATCAATTTCATAGCCGATCACTCAGGCAGTATGCGACCTTCATGAAACGAATCCGTCAAGGCGATCTAGCTGTCAGCCAATTCCCCGGCAAAATAACGGACCGAAAAGGTTCATTCACCAAACCACAGGGCTGGTAAACGGTCCTAGAAACGGCAGCGTCATCGGTATTTCTGAGCAGCTATCGCACGTGCAGTACGAGGCCGAAGGAGAAGGTCTGGAGCGTGTGGTTGGTGTTGCCGATGCTGGTGAGCTGGCCGGTGCCGTACTCCATGCGCGCGGAGAGCTGAGGAGTTCCGAGCGGGAAGTCGGCGCCGAACTGGGCCTGGTAGGCGAAGGATGCGGTGCGAGACCTACTGGTGCCGCTGTTGGTGCCGACGCCGCCGATCTCAAACTGGAAGTAGGGATCGATGGGAAGGCGCGCGCCTGATCCGTCCAGCCGCAGGCCAACCAGCCCGCCGAGGACCTTGTTGCCGTAGGGCGTGGAGTTGGAGCTGTTCTCGACGATGAGGCGGGCATCGACGCCGATCCCGATGGGGCTATCGGTGGGGTACGAGACGTAGCCGCCGAAGGTGCCGCCGAGCGCGGTGATGCCGCCGCTCTGTGTGGGCGCGGTGCCGACGCCGACCCCTTGGCCGGAATAATGGCCCAGGCTGAACATTCCGTAGAACGACGGATAGGGCGTTGCATGGCGGTAGTCGGGATACCGCTGCGGAGAATTCGGATAGTTCGGCTGGCGCTGGTCAGGCGGATAGTTGGGGCGTTGGGACGGCGGTGGTGGATAGCCAGGCGGTGGGTACGATGGCGGTGGCGGCGGGTAGTTCGGCGGCGGGTAGGGCGGATAGGCCTGCGCAGCGGCGGTTAAACCGCCGGCGAGAAACAGGAGAGTCAGCACGCAGGCGCAATGATTGAGGAAACGATTGAATTGGTGCATAGTCATCCCGTCCTGTTCCCTTGCAGATTGAGATGCGCGTTCTCCTGTTCGTACAGACACGAGAAGAAGAGCGGGGATTCTCCAGACGTTCGCTTGAGCCGTAGCTGACTTGTTGAGTGACGCGCGGCGCCCCCAATGGTCGTCAACGGGCCGCATCGCAGCCGAGAGTTCCGTAGAATGGAGGGTGCAGGCAAATTGATTCATTCAGCAGGAAGTTAAGGAAGATTCGCGCATGAGCATTGAGGTTCTGGCAGGTCAGGTGGAGCAGGCGGCAAAGGCCGCGGGTCTCCAGGTGGTATCTACCGCAGCGGGCGAGAGCGCCGCCGGGCCAACGGTGCGATTCACGTTAGCGCCGGCAGCGGACCCTGCCAAAACTCTCTCGCTGGAGCTTGGGGCGGGATACGACGCCTCGCGCACGGAGCTGGCGGGCGGGCTGAAAGCATGGCTCGCTGAATCCGCCACGCGTTTGCGGAACCCGCGACCGGATTGCGCGCTGACGATGCTTGGCCTGCCGCTGGCGTTCGGGCGGTTTGAATGGCCGTTTCACCACTCCACTTCGGGCGCAGATACTTCGCTGGTACATGGAGAGATTCATCTGGCCGATGGAACGGAGACGCAGCTGCACGCGAAGGTCTCCGTATCCATGACGGTTACATTTCAAGAGGCGGTGGTCCCGGCTCCGGAGCAGCCGCTGGCTGAGGGGTTCGTTTTCAATGCCGTGCGCAAGACGATGGACCAGGGCCAACTGGAGATGGTGAAGAGCGGCAACCGTCAGCCGGTGCCGCTGACGACGCGCTACTACTCCTCGAAGCTGAAGAAATTTGTCTTCAACGACACGACGGAGGCGCAGCGCAAGGAGTTTCTCGCCGCGAAGGCGTATTGGCTGTCGGGTGTGCTGGGCGGGAGTGCGCCGGTGTGGATGCTGGACCCGCGCGATGCGCAGTATCTGGATACAACGCTCGATGACCTGGCGCGGCTTTCCGCACTGCTGGCGCTGGACGGACTTGTCCGCGCGGAAGACACCGGCTTTGCTTCCGCGACGCCAAAGCTGATGGAGCGCAGAGAGGAATTTTCGGCGCTGGAGGCCCGCATGCTGGACTTTATCAAGCCGTCCTTCAATGAAGACATGCGCGCGGGTCACACCAATATGTAACAATTTGTAACAAGAATTGGTGCAACAAAACGCAAGCTGCTGATTCTGCGTGGCAGCGGTGTTGCGGTAGATATTCCATGTAACAATCCTTGATCGTTTTTTCGCGGGGCATTGTCAAATCCACGCACGCGGGCGTATGCTCCACGACGGCTTGAGGGCAAATCAAGTGCCCGCTTGCATCGATAAAGGACAACAGTAATGAAGACACTCACTCAAAAAATCGGAACGCCGCTGGTTGCAGCGGTACTTATGTTCGGCGCCTCGCTTTTCGCGCCGGCGCAGAACGCAATGCAGAACAACACGATCGTGAAGGAAGCGGCACAGGACTGGAACACGCCTCCTGCCGGGACCGAACAGGCGAAGCAGGGCTACAAGGACGGAATTGAAGCCGCCAAGCTGGACACGATGGTCAAGCGCAAGATCGACGCCAAGGCGTCGCATCTGTATGCGCACCCGCCCGTAAAGGGCAACGATGCGGTGAATCAGTACCGCCAGTCGTTTGAGGCAGGGTATAACACTGCTCTGGCCCACACCGCGGCTTCCTGATACGTCGCACGCAGCTGAATTGAGAAGGGGTCCCCTGAGCGGGACCCCTTTTTCATTGCGCGGAGCAGGACAGGGGCGGAGAGCGCCTGCTGGAGAGGTTGATGGCGGTGCGTTCTGGTAGCCTGAGTTCCGTGCAGACAACAGCCGCAAGTGCAGCTCCGGTCGTCGCGGTGCTGATCCCGTGCTACAACGAGGAGGCGGCGATCTCCAAGGTGGTCAGCGACTTCCGCGCGGCGCTGCCGGGCGCGGCGATCTATGTGTATGACAACAACTCGCGAGACCGCACGGTGGAGCTGGCGCGGGAAGCAGGGGCTCGGGTCTTCCGCGAACCGATGCAGGGCAAGGGCAACGTGGTGCGGCGGATGTTCTCCGACATTGAAGCCGACGTGTATGTGCTGGTGGACGGCGACGACACATACACGGCCGCGAGCGCGCCGGCGATGGTGGAGCGGCTGATCGCGGAACGGCTGGACATGCTGAACGGCACGCGCGTGACGGAGATCCAGGCGGCGTACCGGCGCGGGCACAGGATGGGCAACGCGGTGTTGAGCGGGCTGGTGGCGCGGATGTTCGGCAACCGTATCGCGGACATGCTGTCGGGCTACCGGGTGTTCAGCGGGCGGTTTGTGAAGTCGTTTCCGGCGCTGTCGTCGGGGTTCGAGATTGAGACCGAGCTGACCATCCACGCGCTGGAGCTGCGCATGCCGGTGGGCGAGATGGACACGCCGTACAAGGACCGGCCGGAGGGCAGCACGTCCAAGCTGCGGACGTACTCGGACGGACTGCGGATTCTGCGGACGATTGTTCTGCTGGTGAAGGATGAGCGGCCGATGCTGTTCTTCTCGGCGGCGGCGGCGGTGCTGTTTATGATTTCGGTGGCACTGAGCGTTCCGATCTTTCTGGAGTTCCACCGCACACACCTGGTGCCGCGCTTCCCGACGGCGATCCTTTCGACGGGCTTGATGCTGCTGGCGTTTGTGGCGCTTACGTGCGGGCTGATTCTGGACTCGGTGGCGCGGGGCCGCAAAGAGGTGAAGCGGCTGGGGTATCTGGCGCTGCCGCTGTGGACGCGGGAGTAGGGCGCAGATCGCCACTTATGCGGGAAAAAGCTGGGCATGAATGGGGCACCCAAGACGATTTGTGTCAGGGCGGGTCGGAGTAGTCCAAATTCAGCGCGACGTCTGCGGAATGACGAACGCGTAGAAGTTGGAGTTATTGAGCTGCTGCCAGCCCGCGGGAATGCGCGACGATGGCGCGAAGCCGGCGACGATGGCTGTGATGTCCAGCGTTCGCAGCGCGGCGACGATCTGATCCTGATCCGTCTGCGCGGCCCAGAATCGGCCTGGGTCGCCGCCGCCGGGAACTTCTATCTCGGCACGGATGGGAGTCTGGGCGAGGCGCGCCCAGTAGTGGTTGTTGTAGCAGGCGCTATCGCCGAAGCAGGCGACGATGGAACCGGGAGCGATGCCGATGTCGTTGAGGCCGCGCGCGGCTTGGTAGACCTGCGGATCGTAGGCGCCGCGGGAATAGCCAGTGACGGAGAGGAGACGGCGGCGCTGGCCAAGGTCGCTGGCGGCGTCGGCGAGTGAGAGCAGGGCGAGCAGCACGCAGAGGGCGGACGCAGCGCGGCCGGCGAAGGCGTCTCGGCGGCGGAGCACGGCGAGCGCGGGAATGGCGACGAGCAGAAGCGAGCCGGTGAGGTAGCGGTCCTGCAGGTCGACGGGGAAGTAGATGGCGAGCATCAGCAGGCCCCACAGAGCGAGCGGCGTGCGGGGAAGAAGCAGCCTGCGAACAGCAGCGCGGCGAGGAGGACGAAGGCTTCGAGATGTCCGACGAGGAAACGGACGAGTAGCGCGGCGCAGCGGGCCATGCGCACGGCTTCGCCCTTGAGCCAGATGTGCGGCTGAATGGTGTCGGTCCAGTAGGCGGGATCGAACCAGAGTGGGTAGGTGCCGAGGGGATGGCGGGCGTAGGAGTAGACGGGCGGGGAGGAGAGCAGGAGCTGCTCGGGGTGCTTGAAGTCCGCGGTGGCGTGGCCGAGCTTGCCGGTGTGGAACTCATGCCAGCGGTCGGTCTGGTCGACGAAGAAGGCGTAGTTCATGCGGGCGGACTCGCCGGTGGTGGGGCGGCCGCGCTGCTTTGAGATTGCGATGACGTAGGGCGCGGCCACGGCGTAGAAGACGAGGCCGGCGGCGATGGTTCCGGCGAGGATGCGCTTGCGGGTGTGGGGTCCGGAGGTGGACTTGCGGGTGAGTCCAATGACGAAGAGCGCGGCGAAGAGGAATGCCGAGGGGACGAAGGCGAAGGACTTGGTGAGGTAGGCGCAGCCGAGAGCGAGGCCGAGCAGAGGGTAAAGAATGAGGCGGCCGCCGGCCTGGATGCGCAGTAACAGTCCTGCAGCGAGGAGCAGGAAGAAGAGCAGGAGCGAGTCGGAGCGGATGGCACCGAGAGTGAGTTCGCGCTGGAAGCTCGAGAACATCAGTGCCAGCGCGGCGAGCTGGAGAGCGGCCGTGGGGATCGCGGGTGCGGAGGCTGTGTCTGCAACTAGGCGGTCGCGGACGAGAATCAGCGAGCGCACGAAGAAGAGGCACGCGGCGATGCAGGCGAGGAAGATCCAGAAGTTGACCCAGAAGAAGGTCTGGAGCTCGTTCCAGCGCGAGGGGTTTGCGACGGCCTGGCCGAGGGCGAGTGCGGCCGCGTAGCCCGGGTTCCAGTAGCCGTTGGCGACCAGCGCCCAGTTGTGGGCGCGGATGGCGTCGGCGATGTCCATGAAGGAGACGGCGTCGCCGTCCAGCTGGTAGCTGGAGTATTTGGCGTAGCCGATGCCGCAGAGGATGAGGAGGAGCGGATAGACCCAGGCGATGCGGCGCAGCAGGGACGACGTGCGCGGCTCGTCTGACGGCTCTTCGCCGGCTACGGGTGCGCCACGATCGGAGATCACTTCCATGGGGAGATTATTGCAGAGGATATCGTGCGCAACGGAAAACCCCACATCTTAAGAGCGAGATATGGGGCATCCAGACACGGGGAAATCCGAGAGCGCGTTTAGATTTCCTTGACACCGTCGACGAACGCCTTGAGCTTGCGCGAGCGAGAGGGGTGACGCAGCTTGCGCAGGGCTTTGGCCTCGATCTGCCGGATGCGCTCGCGGGTGACCTGGAAGCTCTGTCCGACTTCTTCCAAAGTATGCTCGGAGCCGTCCTCGAGGCCGAAGCGCAGTTTGATGACGCGCTCTTCTCTCGGTGTCAGGGTCCGGAGCACCTGCGAGGTGTACTCCTTCAGGTTGACTGCGATGACCGCGTCGGCCGGTGAGACGGCCATGCGGTCCTCGATGAAGTCGCCGAGGTGCGAATCTTCCTCTTCACCGATCGGTGTCTCAAGCGAGATAGGCTCCTGCGCGATCTTCAGCACCTTGCGCACCTTCGAGACGGGGATGTCCATGCGGCGGGCAATCTCTTCGGAGGACGCTTCGCGGCCTAGTTCCTGCACAAGCTGACGCGAGGTGCGGATCAGCTTGTTGATGGTCTCGATCATGTGCACCGGGATACGGATGGTGCGGGCCTGATCGGCGATGGCGCGGGTGATGGCCTGGCGGATCCACCACGTTGCGTAGGTGGAGAACTTGTAGCCGCGGCGGTACTCGAACTTGTCGACGGCCTTCATCAGCCCGATGTTGCCCTCCTGAATGAGGTCGAGGAACTGCAGGCCGCGGTTGGTGTACTTCTTGGCGATGGAGACGACGAGGCGCAGGTTGGCCTCAATCAGCTCGCGCTTGGCGCGCTCGGCGTCCATGTCGCCCTGGATCATCTCGCGCTGCGTGCGCTTGACGTCCGCGATGGATGTGCCGGAATCGGTCTCGACGCGCTCGAGGTCTGTCTTGCAGTTCTTCTGCTGGCGCTTGTACTCCTTGCGCAGCTCTTCGGACTTGGAGGCCTCAAACTTGGTGTCCAGCGACTTGATCTGCCGCTCCAGCGTGCGCATGCTCTCGACCGTCTTGTTCACGCGGTCCAGCAGGCGCTTCTTCTCGTTGTTGGTGTACTTGAACTCGCGGATGATGCGCGTGATGTACACCTGCTCGCGGCCTATCAGCCAGCGTGTCTTGCGCTGGTCGCGGGCCTTGGCCTTGGCGTCCTTGCCGTGCGGAGATTCCAGCCGCTCAGCGAGGGAGGCCTGCTTCTTCTGGTGCTTGACGATTGTGTCGATGCGGGCGGTCGTGGAGCGCACACGCGCCTGGAGAATCTCCTCGGTCAACTCCTCCTCGTCGAAGGTGACGACCTCCTTGATGTTGCGCACGCCGCGGCGCAGGTCCTCGCCCAGGCCGGTGATCTCGCGGATGACGATGGGCGAACGCGAGATGGCCTTCATCACGCGGTTCTGCCCGCGCTCAATGCGCTTGGCGATCTCCACCTCGCCCTCGCGCGTCAGCAGCGGGACGGTGCCCATCTCGCGCAGGTACATGCGCACGGGATCGTTGGTCTTCTCCAACTGACCGGGCGTCAGGTCCAGCTCGACGTCCTCGGACTCTTCGCCTGCCTCAGGCTCGTACTTGTCCCGCTCCTGCCGCTCGCCGGAGAGCACATCGATACCCTGGGTGTTGATGGTGGTCAGCAGGTCGTCCAGATCATCCGGCGACGTGACTTCGCCGGGCAGCAGATCGTTCACCTCGCCGAAGGTGAGATAGCCCTTCTCCTTGCCGGTGTCAATCAGCTTCTCAATGTCGTCTTCAAACTTGTCTATTTCTTCAGCCACGGCCAATGCGCACTCCTGCTCGCAAAATTTTCATCCATCCGCCGCAATGCAGCGGACTGTATTCAGTCCCGGGCGGGTTCAGGCACTCCGCATCTAACTGGATGCAAATTTCGAGTGTGCCGTCGATATTCGCGCGAACTGAACCGTAGGCACGCACTTCGAGGCGGAACTCTCCCGGGGTTGGTTCTGGGGTCGATGGGGAATCAGGTGCGGTCTATGCCGCGGTGCAGGCCCAATCGCCTCGAAAGGCTGTCAGGGCATCCAGGCACACGTACCCAGCGAACACTAGAATACCACGCTTGTTAGATGGTTTTACGAAGAAAAAAGACTCGTTTTGCCGGTTCTGGCCCTTCAGACCCTGACCGCATAGCGGCCAAACCAGGCCGCCATTGAGTCTTCGCTCACTTCGCCTGCGGCGAGGCCCAAGTACTGGGCATATTTGTCAGCCGGCGGCGCCGAAATTCTAACGCCGTTGATTATCAGGAAGGCCTCGGCCACGACCAATGCCGTTCGTTTATTTCCATCGACGAACGGATGGTTTCGCGCAATTCCGAAGGCGCAGGAAGCGGCCAACCGCTCCAGCGTGGGCGACTCCTCATACGCAAAGACGTTCTTCGGCTTCGCCAACGCTGAATCCAGCAGATTTTCGTCCCTTAAGCCGTCTGAGCCGCCATGCTCGGCAAGTTGCCGTGAATGCGCGATCAATACCTCTGGCTTTTCGATCCAGGCTGGTTCGCCCATGGATTATTGGGCCAGCTTCTTCAGCACATCGCGGTTCTCGCGCATAACCAGCTCCATTGCGTCGAGCTTCTTTGCCAGATTTGCATCGTACGCCGAGATGCGAATCCCATCTGGCGATTCGGTCAAATACAGCATGTCGCCTTTCTCCACATGCAGCCGATTCAGGATTTCCTTCGGCAGGACGATCCCCACCGAGCTGCCAACTGTAGTCACTTTCACTGTGGTGGCCATATCCCCCCCATGACAACGAAGATTATAACATAATTGGAATATCGATTCTAATAGGGCTTGTCTACTCCGCTTCCAGCTCCGGTTTGCTGCGGCGCAGCCGGGCCAACAACTGGGCGGGCTTCAAGAAGTGCGGATAGTGGCCCATGCTCGCCAGAAATGCAGGGAAGGTATCGCGCGCCAGGCGGAGCGAGTTCGGGAGGACATAGATGTTCATGATGAGTTCGCTAAGCACCAGGGAGGCGGCCGCGCCGTACAGACCCTTCCAGCGCGCCATGCCGAAGCAGAGTGCGCAGGTGACCGCGGTTGCAAACATGTAGACGACCGCCAACTGTTGGTGGCGATTGGTGGCGGTAAGCAAGGTCGCGCTTGTTACCCAGAGTGCGAAGAAGAGCACGCCGAGCAGGAGTATCGCCAGCAATCCCTGGCTCGGTGGAACACGCCCGCGGCTCCAATGCGTCAGTACCCAAGGGCCAATCGTCATGAGTGCTAAGACAACCGCCGTAGCGAAGAACAAGGCCATCTGGCAGGCGCGGCGATGAAGCGATTTCACCACGTCCCACCGTCCAGCCCCGAAGGCGATGGTGAACTCAGGCTCAAAGGTACTGTTGATGAGCTGCACCATCTGCAGGGCGCCTCGGGATATGGTCCGCGCTGCGGAGAAGATGACCACGCTGGTGGAACCGAGCGCGTAGTTGACCGCCATCTGAGAGCCGGCCAGGTTGAGAGAATTGCCGATGGGAAAGCACATGAAGGCAAGCGCCGGCCGGAACAGCTCCTTTACCTGCGCGATGCTAGCGTGACGCCAGCCATATTCGAGCCAGGGCAGATCGCGTTTCGTCATCACGGCGAATATAAGAGTGCCGGCGACATTCGCAGCGGCAAACACCAACGCCACAACCCGCGGCCCCTGATGCATCGCAACCGTTACCAGGGTCAAGGCAAACGCTGTCAGCGACATCACGCTTTTGACCAGCGAGCCGTAGGCGTACCGTCCGATACAGCGGTAAGCGCTTTGCAATAACTGTTCGAGTTGTCCGAAAAGCACGGCAATCGCGAGGTAAAAGATGATCCACTTTGTATCGCTCTCATCCAATGCATGGACTGCCAACAACTGTGCGGCGGGAAGGCAGTAGAGCGCACCACAGAACACGACGATAGCGATCGTGCACAGGACCGCGATCAGCCACCAGCAACTCTGAAAGACGCGCAGGGCACCCGCTCTGTCCTCGCGGGCGACCATCATGGTCATCTCATTGCCGGCCACTGAGCCGAAGCCGATGGAGGAGAAGCTGAGATAGGTCGGAATCGCATTGACGATCAGCCAGTCGCCGTAGAGCGCCATGCTCCAGTAATGAAGGAACACCGGAAGCTGCACGGCCTGAATCAGCGTGGAGGAGAGGCGCGAAACCCAGTTGGAGAGGAAACTCCACACCAACCGCCGCTTCGTTGCCGAGTCCAAAGATTGGGATCCCCTGGGGCCGATGATACCGTAGATGGCGTATGCCTCCCGTTCTTGAATGCAGCCAGCGTCTTATGCGCTTCACGTCGATCGTGCTTTTGGAAGGCCTATGAAGATTGGCATGTATCTTGGCCGATCGAAGTATTGGTGGGCATGGCTTGGCATTCGATCCAATCCTGCGATTGCGGAAGCGGCACACGATTTTGAATACGCCGTCTTTTTCGACGATCTTAGGCATCTACCTCCTCAAGTGCTCGAGCTGGACCGGCGCAGAGCCAAATATTTCTGCATTTTTTGGGATGGAATCAGGGCCGTAGCGGAGAATGAGGAAGTGCGGCTCGCTCTTGGCCCCGGAGCCGACCTCACGGCGCTTGTTGTGGGCGAGGAGCCGTACGTGTTGCGCAGCGATCCCAACGCAATGGGACTCTATCCGGAAGGGCCGATGTCCTTCAGCGTTATTGGAATGCGCCTTGACTTTCGCACTTCCGCCATTCTGCTCGGCGCGCGAATCAAAGCTCTCCTGATGCCGCTGAAGAATGTGATGCAGAGCAAAGGCAGGCGAAGCGAAACAGCAATGCTGCTGTGGGGTGAATGCAGGATTGTGTTCTGCGGATCCTATGGCACTACTCCTCAGGCGATTGCGGAATTGTGTGCGCGCAACTCTATCGATCAGCATCTGTTCGATGGGTACGAATATTTTTGCAATGAAGGTGCGCCATCGTTCGATCGATACCGCCAATGTCTGCGCACCAACGGCCTGTTTCTGGCGAGGCTATACGACCGGAGTGCGATTAGTGCCGGCTTGCTGCACTCGGCGGTTCATCTGTTGGGACGGGGATACTTCATCGAGAAGCTCCGCAGTGTGAGCACGAGAATATTCATCCACGGATACACCGCGGGCGGCAACATCAACGTCTACACTACGCCGTGGTACCGGCAGCACCTGTTCCTGGACTTTGGCAGCACGGTGGGGCCGGGCAACTACCCGCGGCTGGCGGACCTGCAGTACTTCCGAAAGAAGTTCGTTGAGATCGATTTGTCAGGCGAAGCCGATGAACTAGCCGCTGCGGCCCGCAGCGGTGAACTGGAAACGCGCTGGGAAGCCGAGTGGAAGCAGAAATGGCCACTGCTCTTGAGCGGCGCAAGCTCGCGCTAATTGCCGGGGCGCGCTCCCATGCCAGTCTTTCTGCGTACAAATGCTCCGATCCGAAATGGTTCACGCAGAACACGCGATACGCGCCGGACGAAAGAGGAAAGTACCCTGCCTTTGTACCTCGCCTTAAAGGAAGCGATCTTTTCAGCGGCTTCGGGCCGGGGATCTTTCGTCCCAAGCAAGTAAAGGTCCCAGGCATCCCAGTTGGTTGCGAATGCCCATGCGCTGAGTGAAGAGAAATCTACCTTGCGCATAATGTCGCGCGCGCCCAGGTTACGGTAATACTCCCATCCCTGTTCCACGGTCAGTGGGGAATTGCCTGGATCGGAGCGCGAGGTTCCATGCTCGGGTCGCCAGCCAGTGGCGCAGGACATGATCATGAGGCCGCCGGGCTTGAGAAGCCGCATCATGTTGTAGAACGTGTCAACCCAGTAAGGGTTGTGCTCCATCACTTCGCAGCAGATCACCGTATCGAACGAGGCATCGGGAGCGTTGTACTTCTGGCCCTCACATACGACATCAACACCGGGGCCGGGAGCCACATCAAGACCGGTGTACTCGCAGTTCGTGAAATACCCGCGAACGGTTCCGTTGATGTCGAGGCTGCCGATCTCCAGCACTTTCCGGCCCGCGAACATATCCGGGAAAAGCGACTTGGTGAGGTCTACAAATTCAAGCTGGCTCGGGTGCGACATGGATGGATCCGCTCCGGTCAGAAACTCTCACGATGATACTGCATGGAAAGGATGCCTCGGACTGCCTCAGGGAACCGCCGATGCTCAGTGATTGCGGAGATTGCGGTCGATGGCGACTTTGTCGGACATGAGGCGGGCGAGCATCTCCTGGTCGCCGCGACGGTCGGCCTCGGCGATTTGGGTGCGCAGCTCGCGCTGACGGCGTTCCAGGCTGCGATGTTGCAGCGTGTGCAGCGCGCCCTCCACCTGCAGGGGATCGCTCTCGGGCGGCGCGTGGTCCAGGGTATGCGCAAGATGCGCGCGCAACTCGTCGGTGTGCGCGGCATCGAGCGGGTTGGCGGGCGCGGGCGCATTCGCCAGCGCGTCGAGCAGATCGGCGGTGGCGAGGTCGGCGATCCACTCGGGATGAGCGGCGATCGACCCTGCGGCAAGCTCCCGGACGGGGTCGCCCTCGGGCAGCACCAGCGCGCGCAGCAGAGTGCGCTCGGTCTCCGTTACCGGTTCAGCGCGGTGGGCGGGGATGCTCTCGATTCGCTGTGCGGCGGCCTGCTTCAGCTCCTGGCGCATGAGGGCGGAGTCGATGCCGAGCTTGTTGGCCGCGTCCTCGGCGAACTGGTTGCGCCGGATAGGATGCGCCATGCGGCGGATGTGCGGCAGCAGGAAGTTGAGCTGCTTGACCTTGGCCTCGGCGGTGTGGCCGGGAAAGAGCTGGAGGGCGCGCTCGATCAGGTAGTCGGAGTAGCGCTTGGCCCCGCGCAGCGCAGCGCCGTAGGCCTGGATGCCCTGCTCGCGCACGAAGCGGTCCGGGTCAAGCCCGCCTTCCAGCGTAACGATCTTCACGTCGAAGTCTTCTTCGGTAAGCATGGCGATGGACTTCTCTGCCGCGGCTGCGCCGGCGGTGTCGGGATCGAAGTTGACGATCACGCGTTTGGTGAATCGTGCCAGCAGCCGCACCTGGGCCTCAGTAAACGCCGTACCGGAGACGGCGACGACGTTGTGGATGCCGGCCATGTAGACGGAGATGCAGTCCATCTGGCCTTCGACGAGCAGCGCGAAGTCGGCGGAGCGCATGTCGCCCTTGGCCTTGTCGAGATTGAAGAGCACGCTGCCCTTGGAGTAGAGCGGCCCTTCGGGCGAGTTCAGATACTTTGCGACGTCGCGACCCTTCTCATCCTTGGTGTCGAGCGCGCGTGCAGTGAAGGCGATGACCTTGCCCGCCTCGTTTGCGATGGGAAACGTAATGCGCTTGCGGAAGCGCGCGTACATGGGGCCGGGCGAGCCGTCAGCCTGCTCCTTCGCGCTGAACAGGCCGCTTGCGCGCAGGGCTTCGGCGCCGAAGTGCGGGGTGAGGGCGTCGCGCATGGTGTTGAAGTCGTCCGGCGCGTAGCCGATGCGAAAGGTTTTGATCGTCTCTGGCGAGACGCCGCGGCTGGTCAAATATTCGCGCGCGCGTGCGCCTTCCGGGGATTTAAGCTGCGCCTCGAAGTACTGCGTCGCGGCCTCGTGCACATCGAGAAGCTGGCGGCGAAGGCCCGCGTCCCGTGCTTCTTCAGGAGACGAGAACTCGCGCTTCGGCAGAGCGATGCCGGCTTTAGTGGCGACGGCGCGCACGGCTTCCGGGAAGCTGAGGCCGTCCATCTTCATGACGAAGGTGAAGACGTCGCCCTTCTCATGGCAGCCGAAGCAGTAGAAGTAGCCGTGGGTGGCGTTAACGGAGAAGGAGCCGGTCTTCTCCTTGTGAAAGGGGCAGAGGCCGGTGTAATTCTGCGCGCCGGTCTTGCGCAGCTTCAGGTAGTCGCCAATGATGCGGACGATGTCTGCCTGCTGCTTGACGAGTTGGGCGAAGTCATCGGGCATTGCGGGTGGAGTTTACGTGCGCGAACGCGCAAAGTACGAGTGTAGAGGATGCCGGAAGAAAGGTTATATCGCTGGGGGCAAAGGGAACCGCGACGGCTCAGTTGGGGCGCTGCCACCGAAGGCTGAGTCTAGTGGCGCGGCGTCCTCCTTACAATGGGAACGATGCTGAACGATGAACAGCGCGGCCGGTTCTGCGTAGTGCTGGTGCGCGCGCGCAACTCCTCCAATATCGGTGCGGCGGCACGGGCCATGCGCGATTTCGGCTTCATGCACCTGCGCGCGGTCAATGAGTTTCTGCCGCCGTTTGAGGCCGCCCGCTCTGCCGTGGACGCGTCAGAGGTGATGGCCGGCGCACGCGTCTTTGCCACTGTCGCCGAGGCCGTGGCCGATTGCACGCTGGTAGTTGGCACGACGGCTGTGGGCGAACGCAGCCTGCAACATGAGCTGCTGGAGCTGCCCGCAGCGGGTGAGCGCATCGCCGCAGCTCTGGGACCGGCCGGAAGACCAGAGCAGAAGGGCGCGAGGGTCGCACTGCTGTTCGGCTCGGAGAAGACCGGCCTCTCAAACGATGAGTTGAGCCACTGTCACTGGCTGCTGACGGTCCCCATGCACCAGATCGCCGGGGAGCATCACGTCTCCATGAACCTGGGCCAGGCGGTGGCGGTGTGTCTCTATGAGCTGGTCCGCGGCGGAGGATTGACGCCGCCCGTGAAATCCGCGCCTGCCAGCCACGGTCCCGCCGACGGTGCTTCACTGGAGAGGGTTACCCTTTTATTGAACCGCGTGCTGGAAGCGACGGAGTACACGCGGCGTCATGCAGCGAACGGCGAACCGGCGCAGGTGCGGCGTCTGGTGCGGCGCATCGGCGCAAGCCAGGTGGATGCGCCGATCTGGTTGGGAATCCTGCGCCAGGTGCTGTGGAAGCTGGGACTGCCAGCGCATGAGGACTAGGAAGAAAGTGTGCGCCGCAGACGGGATCGCGACCGGCTACCTGGCATCGTTCTTGAAGACCTCTTCCGCAAAGAAGTCCTCCACCTTGGCCTGATTGCGCAGCATCTCGACATAGGCGGCCTTCAAGAGCTCGGCGCGGCCTTCCTTCAACTGCTGGCGGATCACCTGCTGGACCCGCGGGTCGTTGATATCGCGCTGGCCGGCCGGTTCGCGCGAGATCAGCTTGTAGACCTCATACCCCACAGGCTTCTTGGACTGCTGATCGATCAGGGGGAGAATGTCGGTTGTCTGTCCGGCCTTCAGCTTGACCACTGCATCGTAAACAAGCGGGTCGGAGCGCAACTGCGATTCAGTCGGAAAGCCCATGTCGCCCCCGTTGGAGGCGGTGGACGGGTCTTCGGAGTAGTTGGCAGCCAACGCACCGAACTCGTCGCCTGAGTCGAGCCTGACCTTCAGCGCCTGGATCTTCTTCTTGGCCTCGGCGTCGGTGGTCGCCTTGCTGCCCTGCAGATTGCCTGGCTGCTGCGAAGGCGCGCTGGTGACGCGGATGACGGCGAGGTGGTAACTGGTCTCAATGAGATTGAACTCAGCTTTATGTTGGTTGTAGTAGCTGCTGACGTCCGCGTCGGAGACAGTGACCTTGGAGTTGACCTGCTTGTTGAAGAGCTTCTCAATGGTGGCGCTGCGGCGGATGTCATGCTTCAGGTCATCGAGGGTCTCATGCGTTGCCTGCAACTGCGCGTTGAACTGGTCCTCACTATAAGGGGCTTTCAGTTCCGCAAGCTTGGCGTCTACTTCTTCCGGCGTGGCCGCGAGGTTCATCTTGGCCGCGGCCTGCTCCTCGATCTCCTGTTCGATCAGGGCCTCGACGACGCTGAGGCGAAGCTGATCGGCCTGGTGGGGTGAGGGAACCTGGCTGGGGTTGCGGCCCAACTGCGCCTGGTATAGGCGTTCCATGTCCGCCTTCATCACGGCATGTCCGTTGACGGTCGCGACCACATCGGCCGAATGCGCGCGGTTGCAGCCTGAGATTGCTGCCAGCGGCAGCGCAATGGCTGCGGCAATCCACGCACGCGACGCGCATGAGAGATGCGCAGGCAACGCCAACGGAGCCGACTGCTGCCCGCGTTCCATCACCCATGCGCTTTGCTTGTTTGATTTTGTCGTCACGTCCACTCTCTCGCCACTCCGCATCCTACACTAGCTTCCCGGCCTGGTTGGCGCCGGCGAAGGCTGGGCAGGCGCTGCAGGAGGCGTTCTGCCTTCGGCGATGAGCGCGCGATCGATGACGCGATAAATCGTCTCAATTGGCAATACACCTTCCACCTTTTCTCCATTGATGTAAAGCACCGGGGTCTGGTCGATGTGCGTTGGATCGCCCATCGCTTCATCCACGGACGCCTTCACCTTCGTGGCGTCCTGCTTCAGAAGGCAGGCAACCAAGTCAGGCTGGTTCACCTTCTGCCGGGCGCCCTCATCCATCGCGAGCTTGTCCAACTGCTTTTCAGACGCAGCCAGGCTCTTTTCGTCTGCTCCCATCTCGGCAGCGTGCGAGTGGACGTAGTCGACGTAGTTCCAGTAGCCGGCGGGAGTTGCCGCAGCGAGGCAGTTTGCGTCCACCGCGGCGTGTATGGCCCATGGGTGCTGGTCCAGCGGGAAGTCACGGTAGACGATGCGCACCTGGTCCTTGTAGCGGTCGAGGATGGCCGGGAAGAGCTGGGCATTCATGCGCGCGCAAT
>DATCBR010000143.1:0-3621 GCA_036511765.1 Acidobacteriaceae bacterium
ACCCAACGATGGGGATTTGCAAGATAGATGCCGCAATGCTGGCCCCCATCAGCAACATCACCTGCGAGAAGCGCAGGGTGGCTAGTTGCGGAGAATCTACGAAGGCATGGACTGTTTGCACGTATGCCATGCCGATGAGCGCCCACATGGCGAGGGAGAGGAGCGCGACGAGGAGGAAGTCGCGTGCGGAGGAGATGGCGTTGAGACCGTCGCGGAAGCCCCGGATTTTTGCAGCGACGGATTCGGCGATGGGCGCGGAGAGCGGATGCAGCAGGGCGTGGGCGAGACGGGCGACGGCCTCGCCGGAAACGCGGAGGATGACGGCGAAGATGGCGATGGCGGCGGTCCCGGCGAGCGAAAAGAGGCCGGTGTGGACGAAGACATCGCGATGCGCCATGTCACGGGGAATGAAGAGCAGGGCGGAGGAGAAGATGATGGCGGCGGCGCCGAGGTCGAACATGCGCTCGATGGTGTAGACCGCGAGCTGAGAGCTGACGGGGAGGCCGACTTTTTTGGCGACGAGCGCGGGGCGGGTGATGTCGGCGAGGCGGCCGAGGAGCGCGACGGCGGTAAAGCCGATGAACTGCGGGCCGACGAGCGAGAAGGGCGAGATTTTTTTCGTCGACGAGATGAAGACGGACCAGCGCGCAGAGCGCAGCCAGTAGGTGGAGTAGATGAGCGCAACGCCGGCGGCGATACGCGGCCAGGAGATGTGATGAAGCTGCTGGCCGAAGGAGACCCAGTTGAATTGGATTTTGCCGCGATTGGCGAAGACGATGACTGCGAGGATCAGCGCCAGCGCGAGGATGAGGAGGGCCTTGCGGGATTTCATGCGCGAGCGCTCCATCGTTTATAGCGAGCTGGCCCTGGCGTCTTTTTCGATAATGATTGCGCCCACGAAATGATGTGTTGAGCCATCGAAAAAGACGTTCCCAGTCGCATCGCGGCCAACTAACGCAAATTGCTCGAGTTTGCGTTGCGGAGTGAGAGCCTTAAGACGGGTGACCAATGAATGCGCGCCGTCGAGCCGCTGTCCTGTAACGTCTGTGTTCTTCAATCGAGTTGTCCAAAGGCGCAGTGCCTCCGCGACGCTGACCTTTGAAGGAAGATTGGCAATGAGGCGGGTGTCATCGCGCTCCAACAATCCCCTCAGGCGTCTGAGGCGTGGGCTATTGGACTCGTCTTCCAGCCTGCGCAGAATGGAACTGCGGTCGGTCATTCCGGCATCACCTCCGCTCCCATTCTAACGCCGCGTAACAGAATTTCCTGCTCGTTGTAATAGTCGGGAGACCGGACCCAGCTCCAAGTGTCACTGGAACAGGGAGCCGCGTTCATGGGGAGACGAAGGACGACACCTCCCGGCCCGCGTGAGTTTGCGAATCGCCGCGCAATTGTTTCAGAGAATGTCCAGGACGTGAAGGGACTGATGGTGGACTCATCCAGCAGATTATGCTCTTCCGGCGTGACATCGCCGTCGGGATCGCCGGGGACGACAGTCCCATTGAGTGCCGCTGCGCGCATTGGATGTTTGGCGTGTACACCGCGATAAACATATCGTGCCAAATCGGATTGACCTCAATCAATTCGAGTTTGCGGCGAGCTTGCGGCGGTTGTATTCGCGCTGATTGAACTCGCGAATGATGCGGGCCACGTAGGCACGGGTTTCGGCATAGGGTGGGATGCCGTGGTAGCGGTCGACCGCCTCGGGGCCTGCGTTGTAGGCGGCGAGCGCGAGGGAGATGTTGTCGTGGTAGCGGGTGAGGAGCTGGTCGAGATATGCAGTGCCGCCGTTAACGTTCTGCTCGGGCGCGAAGGAGTTCTCGACGCCAAGCTTTGCGGCGGTCGCGGGCATCAGCTGCATCAGGCCGCGTGCGCCTGCGCGGGAGACGGCGCGCGGGTTGCCGTTCGATTCGGCGTGGAGGACGGAGGCGAGCAGGTCGGCATCGATGTTGTGGGCCTGGCCGGCGTGGGCGAGGAGTTGGCGTGTCTCGGCGGCAGTGAGCGGAGCGGGGCGCTTACCCTCCAAGGTCTCGGAATCGAGACGCGGGGCGCCCAAAGACGGCGTTGCGGGGAGAATGGGGTCGGGAACGGTCTCGATACGAAGGACGGAGACGGCGGCGACGTCGATATAGCTGGCGTCGATTTGCGCGGCCTCGGTGATGGATGTGGGGTAAAGATAGAGGCGGATGCGGTCGCCTACCGCTTCCTGATGTGCACAGAGGAATTCCGAGCCGTTGCGCAGGGTGACCTGCTGGGCGGCGCGTACCGATGGGCACGCGAGGGCGAACAGGGCAAGGGCTGGAAGGGCTGGGCGGAGAAATCGAAGGGAGCGCATCGCTGGGTCTAAGTCCATCTTACGATCTACGGGTGAGGTGGGTGAGCCGGATGGGCTGATATAGGTGCGTCTTTCGTGGGACTGGCGGGAACAGCCGCAAGATGGCGCGCGGGAGAAAAGTTTGGCAGAGCAGACCTGCGGGCGGCGGCGCGATTGCATTTTTCACGCTGCGGCAGATAGGATTCTGGACGCGGCGGTTTGCGCCAATCCAGTGACACGGACAAGGGTGGTTCATATACATGGTGGGTGAGTGGCCTCAGCCGTATACCCTTCTTGGCCGGGGACTGGGATTCTCCGCGCTGCTGGCGGCATTGCCGACGCTGCTGCTGCTGTATCTGCTGGGGATCAGGCGCAAGGCCTCGTGGATTGCGGCTCTGGCCGGCCTGGCCGCGACGCTGGCTCTGGCGATGGGCGCCTACGGAATGAGCGCAAAGCACGCCTTCAACAGCGCGGCGGACGGCGCAGCCTTTGGCGTGTTTCCCATCTCGTGGATTGTGTACTGGGCGCTGGTGCTGTATGAGCTGACGGTGGTGACGGGCAAGTTCGAGGTCATCAAGGACTCGATCGGCTCGATCACGTCCGACAAGCGGATGCAGGCGCTGCTGATTGCGTTTGCGTTCGGCGCGTTTATTGAGGGATGCGCGGGGTTTGGCGCGCCGGTGGCGGTGGCCGCGGCGATGATGGTGGGCCTGGGCTACTCGGCGCTGTATGCGACTTCGATCTGCCTGCTGGCGGACACCGCGCCGGTGGTGTTTGGGTCGATTGGGATTCCAGTGATCACGCTGGCCGGCGTGACTGGGCTTCCGCTGCTGCGCGAGCACGGCGTTGCCGGGTTGAGTGCGGTTGCAGGAAGGCTGACGGCGCCTCTGTCTTTCCTGTTGCCGGCGTACATCATCCTGGTGACGAGCGGATGGGGCGCGATGGTGGAGGTGTGGCCGGCGCTGCTGGTTTCGGGCGGCGTGTTTGCGTCGATCCAGTTCTTTGTGTCGAACAGCATCGGGCCGCAACTGACGGACATTCTGGCGTCGCTTGCAGCGATGGTGGCCCTGGTGGCGCTGTTGCGCGTCTGGGAGCCGAAGCATGCAGAGACGCATGATGGCCGGGGCGACGCGTCGATGAAGTCTGCCGCGGATGAGTTGCCTCAGCGCGCGCATGACGTGCGCGGCACGCCGCATTACACCTCAGGACAGATCTGGCGGGCGTGGATGCCGTATGGGCTGCTGGTGCTGTTTGTGCTGGCATGGGGCTATCCGCCGATTCTGGCGAAGCTGGACGGTATGACCGTC
>DATCBR010000144.1:0-2503 GCA_036511765.1 Acidobacteriaceae bacterium
GCCATCATCCAGGACTTCAAAGGCCGCCTCGTCTTCGAGCAGAAGGCCGTCGAAGTCCCCTCCGACTGGTCCGTCACCGCCACCAACATCGTCGCCAGCAAGTACCTCCACGGCCAGGTCGGCACACCCCAGCGCGAGAGCGGCGTCCGCGCCCTCATCTCCCGCGTCGCCGAGAGCATCCGCGACTGGGGCATCCGCGACGGCTACTTCGCCACGCAGGACGATGCCGACACCTTCTTCGCCGAGCTCGCCCACATCCTCCTGCACCAGAAGGCGGCGTTCAACTCGCCCGTCTGGTTCAACGTCGGCTGCGACCGCCTCGAGCCCAACTCCGACGCGCAGAACTGGCACTGGGACGCCGCCCTCGGCAAAGTCGCCTTCTCCCGCACCGGCTACTCGCGCCCGCAGTGCTCGGCCTGCTTCATCAACTCCGTCGACGACTCGCTCGACAGCATCCTGACCCTCGCCAAGACCGAAGGCATGCTCTTCAAGTGGGGCAGCGGCGCCGGCAGCAACCTCAGCGCCATTCGCGGTTCCATGGAAACCCTCTCCGGCGGCGGCACCGCCTCCGGCCCGCTCAGCTTCATGCGCGGCTTCGACGCCTTCGCCGGTGTCATCAAGTCCGGCGGCAAAACCCGCCGGGCTGCGAAAATGGTCATCCTCAACGTCGACCACCCCGACATTGAAGACTTCATCCAGTGCAAGGTGAAAGAAGAAGCCAAGGCCTGGCACCTGATGCAGGCGGGCTACGACGGCTCCGGCCCCGACAGCGAGGCCTACAGCAGCATCTTCTTCCAGAACGCCAACAACTCCGTCCGCGTCACCGACGAGTTCATGCAGGCCGTCCTCGACGACGAGAACTTCACCCTCCGCACCGTCCGCGATCACCTGCCGGTCAAGGAGACCCCTGCCCGCGACATCATGCACCAGATCGCCGAAGCCACATGGCAGTGCGGCGACCCTGGTATGCAGTACGACTCCACCATCAACCGCTGGCACACCAGCAAGAACACCGCCCGCATCAACGCCAGCAACCCTTGCTCGGAGTACATGTTCCTCGACGACTCCGCCTGCAACCTCGCCAGCTTCAACCTGCTGAAGTTCCTCACCCCCGGCGGCCAGTTCGATATTCCCGCCTACCGCCACGCCATCGGCATCCTCACCACGGCGATGGAAATCATCGTCGACGCGGCCGGCTACCCCACCGAGCAGATCGCCAAGAATTCCCACGACTACCGCCCTCTCGGCCTCGGCTACGCCAACCTCGGCGCGCTGCTCATGGACCGCGGCCTCCCCTACGACTCCGACGCCGGCCGCGCCTACGCTGCCACGCTCACCAGCATCCTCTGCGGCGACGCCTACGCCCAATCCGCGCGCATCGCAGCCGACTGCCCACCGCTCGGGGCTGCTACTCCCCTGACGCAGCAAACGGGTGTTCAGGGCGGCGCCTGCCCCGGCTTCTACGTCAACCGCGAGCCGTTCCTCGACGTCATCCGCATGCACCGCGCGGAGGTCAACAACATCGACCGCGCCCTCAAAACCAGCACCGAACCCTTCGTCGCCCCGCAACTTGCCGAGCTCAAAGCCGCCAGCCAGAACGCCTGGGACATCGCCCTCGCCCTCGGCGAGCAGGACGGCTACCGCAACTCGCAAGTCACCGTCCTCGCCCCCACCGGCACCATCGGCTTCATGATGGACTGCGACACCACCGGCATCGAGCCCGACCTCGCCCTCGTCAAGTACAAAAAGCTCGTCGGCGGCGGCATGATCAAGATCGTCAACAACACCGTCCCCGGCGCGCTCTTCAAGCTCGGCTACAAGGACTCCGAAGTCGAAGCCATCGTCAACTACATCGACGCCACCGGCACCATCGAAGGCGCCCCCTCGCTCAAGCCCGAGCACCTTGCCGTATTCGACTGCTCCTTCAAACCCGCCAAGGGCACGCGCACCATCTCCTGGACAGGCCACGTCAAGATGATGGCCGCCGCCCAGCCGTTCTTGTCCGGCGCGATCTCGAAGACCGTCAACCTCCCCAACGACTGCTCCGTGCAGGACATCGCCGACGCCTACACCGAAAGCTGGAAGCTCGGCCTCAAGGCGGTCGCCATCTACCGCGACGGCTCCAAGGGCACGCAGCCGCTGAACGTCTCCGCGCAGACGACGGACGAAAAGAAGGGCACCAAAATCCTCACGGCGGCCGAGACTGCCTCCGCCAGCACCACTTCCCAAACTTTGTCATCCCGCAGCGAAGCGGAGGGATCTGCTGTTGCAGAGGCGAACGCCGCCCACGCGGTCACCAAGGCCCAGCTCGCCACCCTCGAAGCCCAGCTCGCCGCGATGCTCCACTCCTCCACCCAAAACGCCGACTCCCGCGACGCCCAGGCTCCTCCGCGCGCGATGCGTCACCGCCTCCCCAACGAGCGCGCGTCTGTAACCCACAAGTTCTCGATCGCCGGCCACGAAGGCTACCTCACGGTCGGCCTCTACCCCAACGGCCAGCCCG
>DATCBR010000145.1:0-19840 GCA_036511765.1 Acidobacteriaceae bacterium
TTCGGTGAAGCAGGGCGCGACGGGGGCGAACTCGCTGGAGGAGTTGGTGCAGAAGCTGGCGAAGCCGCGCGCGGTGTGGCTGATGGTGCCGGCGGGCGTGGTGGACGAGACTCTGGACAAGCTGCTGCCGCTGCTGGAGAAGGACGACATCGTGATCGACGGCGGCAACTCGTATTACCACGATGACATTCGCAGGGCGAAGGAGTTGAAGGAAAAAGGGCTGCATTATGTCGACGCGGGCACGAGCGGCGGCGTGTGGGGTGCGGACCGCGGCTACTGCCTGATGATCGGCGGGGAAGAGGGCGTGGTGCAGCATCTGGACCCGATTTTCGCGACGCTGGCCCCGGGACTCTCGGACGTTGCGCGCACGCCGGGGCGGGAGAAGATGGGCGGCACGGCGGAGCATGGGTACCTGCACTGCGGGCCGAGCGGCGCGGGACACTTCGTGAAGATGGTGCACAACGGGATTGAGTACGGCATGATGGCGGCGTATGCGGAGGGGCTGAACGTTCTACGCAATGCGAATGTCGGCAAGAACAAGGCGGCGATCGATGCGGAGACGACGCCGCTGCGCAATCCGGAGTTTTATCAGTACGACCTGAACCTTGCGGACATTACCGAGGTGTGGCGGCGAGGCAGCGTAGTAGCGTCGTGGCTGCTGGACCTGGCGGCACGCGCGCTGATCGATTCGCCGCAACTGGAGGAGTTCGGCGGGCGTGTGTCGGATTCGGGCGAGGGAAGGTGGACGATCCACGCGGCGATCGATGAGGCCGTGCCGACGCCGGTTCTGAGCGCGGCGCTATATGAACGGTTCAGCTCGCGCGGCGAAGACGAGTTTGCGGACAAGCTGCTGAGCGCGCTGCGCTTCCAGTTTGGCGGGCATAAAGAAAAGTCGCCGGAAGAGAAGGGGAAGGCCTGATGCCGCCTGCACGACAAGCCGGGAAGCGAACGCAGTCGGGTGCATTGGTGGTCTTCGGCGTGACGGGCGACCTTGCGAACAAGCAGATCTTTCCGGCGCTGTACCAGATGGTGAAGCGGGGAGAGCTGACGACGCCTGTGATCGGCGTGGCGTTCCCGAAGTGGAGCCTGGACCGGCTGAAGCGGCACGCGGAGAAGAGCATCCGGCGTGCCGGGCCTGTGCAGCGGCACGTGCTGAAGCAGCTGCTTTCGCGGCTGCAATATGTGAGCGGCGACTATCGCGATCCGGCGACATTTGCGGCGATCAAGAAGGCGCTGGGCAAGGCAAAGCGGCCGGCGCATTATCTGGCGATCCCGCCGTCGCTGTTTCCCACGGTGATTGAGAACCTGGGCAAGGCGGGTCTGGCGAAGGACGCGCGGGTCATTGTAGAGAAGCCGTTTGGACGCGACCTGAAGAGCGCGCAGGAGCTGAACAAGGTCGCGCTGTCGGTTTTTGCGGAAGATGACATCTTCCGCATCGATCACTTCATGGGCAAGGAAGCGATCATGAACATCCTGTACTTCCGCTTTGCCAATGCGTTTCTGGAGCCGTTCTGGAACCGCAACTACGTTGCGAGCGTGCAGATCACGATGGCGGAGACCTTCGACATCAAAGGGCGCGGGGCATTCTATGAGACGGCCGGCTGCCTGCGGGATGTGGTGGAGAACCACCTGTTCCAGATCGTGGCGCTGCTGGCGATGGAGCCGCCCGCGACGCGACAGTATGGCGCGGTGCAGGTGGAGAAGGCGAAGGTGTTTGAGGCGATGCGCCCGCTCGTTACGGACGACCTGGTGCGTGGGCAGTATGCAGGCTATCGCAGGGAAGAGGGGGTTGCGCGAAACTCCGATGTGGAGACGTTTGTGGCGGCGCGGCTGTTTATCGACTCGTGGCGGTGGGCCGGCGTGCCGTTCTACCTGCGCTCCGGCAAGTGTCTGCCGGTGACGGCGACTGAGGTGCTGGTGGAGTTGAAGCCGTCGCCACAGGCGCTGTTTGCGGATTCGCAGCCCGGACCGGGACGCGCGAACTATCTGCGATTCCGCTGCTCTCCGGACCCGGCGATTGCGCTGGCGGCGCGTGTGAAGCAGCCGGGCAAGGAGTTTATCGGGGAGCAGCAGGAGTTGTTCCTGAGCGAGCACCTGGATGGCGCGGAGGCCCCCTACGAGCGGCTGCTGGGCGATGCGATGGCCGGTGACGGCGCGTTATTCACGCGAGAAGATGCTGTTGAGGCGGCGTGGACGGTGGTCGACCCGGTGCTGCAGCACCATCATCGCGCGGTCCCGTACAAGCGCGGTACGTGGGGGCCGAAGCAGGCCGATACGCTGCTGGAGAAGGGCATGAAGTGGCACAACCCGCAGCAGGACTCCAGCAAGCCGTAGGGCTTCAGAATGAAAACCGCAAGCACTACTCAAATGCGGAGATTCTTCGCCCGTTCGACTCGGCCAGGCCTCGCTCAAGGCTCAGAATGACAACATGTGCGCATTGCGAGCGATGGTGACGACTGCGGTGGTGAGCAAAGCCGCGGCGAGCGCGGGATTTGGGATGCGGGGCCAGCGGAAGTCGCCGGGGCCGATGGCGCGGAGATAGACACGCATTGCGGCAGCGAGCGCGAAGGGAAGCAGCAGCACGAAGAGCAGGTTGAGCCGCAGAGCTTGAGCCAGATGTCCGTGCAGAAGAGCGACGAGCGCGCGGGTGGCGCCGCATCCGGGGCAGAGCAGGCCGAGATATTCGTGGATTGGGCAGTGCGGGTAGAAGGCGAAGCGCGAGGGCGGCACGACGACCAGCGCGCAACAGGCGAGCAGCACTCCGGCCAGCGTGGCATGTGCGATAACGCGGCGCTTGAAGAGTGTGGAATCGCCAGACATTGAGGATTGAGGACGCGGAGTCTACCGAAGCAGCGGTGCGCTATAGCGGGCCATGCGCTTCATCTCGTTGATGCGGTTGAGGTGGTACTGGAAGTAGAGGCCGCCGAAGAAGAAGGTCATAACTCCGTTCAGCGAAAGGCCGACCGGCTCCACGGTGTTGTAGTGTTCTTCCAACTCCGACCGCAGGGTAAAGCGGGCGATGAGTTTTACGATCCACGCGACCAGGCCAATGACGCTGCTGACGGGATGGAAACCGTAGCTGGACCAGCCCATGTGCATCCCGGGTTGAAAGCGCATGTTGCTGTGGTCGGCGAAGATGATCTGTAGAACAAAGAGGGCGGCCGCCGTTGCATAGTAGAAGACGGCTTTGCTGTGCGGCTGGACGCGTTTCATCCAAGACGCCACGATGATGTTCCAGACCCACATGAAAAGAGAGCAGGTGAAGAAGGCAAAGAGCAGCACCAGGCCCCAGTGGAGATCGGGAGCGTCGGGATAGGCGCCCGCCCCGGCAGGAGGCGCATAGCCGCCCGGATAAGCGACGGGCTGAGCGAAGGCGGGAGGAGGCGCTGCCACCGATCCGCCGAGGATCTGACTGACGGGCAGCCACTCGCTCATGGATTCGCCGCGGGCGAGATCGGTGGGCAGAATGTTGCCGCTGGCAAGATATTTCTGCAGGTCTTCAAACGTGTAAGGGCCGTAGGACTGGCCGCTGCGTGAGACGTGGTAGAGCATGGCGGTGGCTCCTTGCAAGGGACGCGATGGAGAGCTTTTGGGGTACGGAGTATGAGAACACGGAGATTGTTTGCGTACAAGTACGCAGACGGAGTGATGGCAGTTCGCAATAGAAGTGAGGTGAGGGGAACGGCGGATCAGCCAGCCTGGGGGATGGGTTCAACGAGGCGGCCGGCGCGGGCGACGATGCGGAGGCGCTCGCCAGCGAGGATCTTCTTGGCCTGCGTTTTGGCGTGTGCTGCCCAGGGGCCGACGGGATCGAGGCGGACGTATTCCAGCCAGTGGCGGAGGGCGCGGCGGCGATGGCCCTGGCGCTCGAGGGCGAGCGCGAGGTTGTAGTGCGCGTCGGCGTACTGCGGCACGAGATGAATCGCGCGCTCGTAGGCGGCGATGGCCTCGGGCAGGCGCTTCAGCTCATCGAGGACGTTGCCGAGATCGAAGAAGGCGAGGGCGTAGTCGGGATCGGCCTCGGTGGCGTGGCGGTAGAGCTGCTCGGCCTGCGGGTGCTCGCGGAGGTTGTAGTGGATGGTGCCGAGATTGATGGCGGCGGCGGCGTAGCCGGGGCGCAGCTCGAGGATTTTGCGGTAGAGCTCTGCGGCCTGCGGCAGGGTCGCAGGATCTTCTTCGAGCTGCACGGCGCGCTGGAAGATCTCCTGCACATCGATCTGCAGTGCGGGGTCGTGGGCCGCAGCGCGGACGACGGAGAGATGGCGCTCCGGCGAGGCGTCGAAGTCAAAGGCGAGCTGGCGCGTGACGGGATCGACCAGGGCGCCCGAGTGGCGGAAGGAGAGGCGCGAGCCGCGGCCGACAGCGGTGGTCTCAATGAGAGGATTCGCCATGCCGACGCACTTGCGCATGGCTTCGACGGACTCGCGGATGTTGCGCGCGGTGATGCGAGTGGAGCGCAGCTTGTGCACGGCGCGAAGCTGCGCGAGGTCCTCGAAGGTGTATTGTTCGGTGGCGGTGACGAGGCCGGCCTTCTCCCATGCGGAAAGCTGGCGTGCCCTGAGGTGCAGGATGCGGAGTACATCTTGACGGCTGTATCGGGTCACCGGGGTCTCGACAGGAACCGTTGCGTGCGTCCTTGAGTGTGAGTATGCGTCGAGAGCGGGCGTGCTGCAAGAGTTTGCAGGCACAATTCTGTGAAAACTCGTGGATAACACGTACCAAACATGGTTCCGGTATTCAGTTGCACAACAGGCGAGGCGGCTCCGGGCGCGACGTATCTCTTAGCCTTGGAGACGGTGACGCTTGAGACGGTGACGCTGGAGCCTTCAGCGAGCAGGATGCTTGCGGGCGCGGCGGCGTTGAGCGACGCGAAGGCGGGACCGTAGTGCGAGCCGAGGTCGGCGTCGATTGCGTGCGAGAGGATGGAATAGGTCTGCCAGCGTGGATGCTGGACGGCGTATTCGGATGTCGCGCCACGCGAGCGCTTGGTGTAGCCCCAGTAGTGCTCGGTGATGAACTCTTCTTCGCCGCCGGGTGCGATGGGCTGCGGGTTTGGCGAGGCTTCGACGCTAAGTGAGTGCCAGTGGCCGGTGTGCTTCCAGGCATAGCTGACGGCGAGCTTGTCCGGAGATTCGGTGAAGCTGTGGCGAGTGGGCAAGGTGGTGTAGGGCTCTTCGTAGAGGGTGCGAGCGATGATGCTGATGGCGGCGCGAGGGACGAACTCACCGATGAAGACGACGCCGCGCTTACGGGTTCCGTCCCGTTCGGTGCGGCCGACGTAGAAGCGCAGGTTGACTTCCTCAAAACGCGTATGGAGGGGAATGGGGAGGCGCTTGATGCGGACGCGGTCGAAGAGAAAGCCGACGAGCGAGACGTAGCAGCGGCCGTGGAAGAGATCGAGCTCGAGGCCGGCGGGAAGCCATGGGGCGAGAGTGTCTGGCGAGACTTGATACTGCGCCATGATGAGCTTGCGCCACTCGGCGGTGAGGAAGGTGGAGGGCATCCGATTATGAGTATACCGGGTCGTTGCCAAATGGCGAAAATGAGAGGACAATTGGCATATGACGGTTGCAGCGATCACTGCGGTACTGGGTGGGCCGAAGATACTGAGGCGCAAGGTAGCCTCCGATGCCGACCTGCGCGCGATGACTCGCGAAGGATTGCCGGTTGAAATCCTTCTTGTACTTGCTGAAGAGCTTGCGGTGGAGCGGAAGGCGCTGGTGAGGATTGTGGGCATCTCGGACCGGACGTTAAGCCGGCGGCTGGCAAAGCGAGAGCGTCTAACGGCTGAGGAGAGCGACCGCACGGTGCGCCTAGCACGCATCTACGCGCGCACTCTGGACACATTTGGATCTGCGCAGAAGGCCTCGTCCTGGCTGCAGCACGCCAACCGTGCGCTGGCAGGGCAGCGACCGCTGGACTTGCTGGATACGGACGGGGGAGTGCGCGAGGTGGAGACCATCCTCGGCCGGATCGATTACGGGCTCTACAGCTAACGCATGAGAGTGTGGCGGATCTGCCGGGCACGATACGCGGCGACGGCCTTCTCGGGCGCCGGAGCGCGGCTGTATGCGGCGCGCTGGAATCCGGTGGACGTACCGATGGTTTATGCGGCGAGTTCGCTTGCGCTGGCTGCCGTTGAGACCTTTGTCAATCTGGAACCGCTGGATGCGCCGGCGGACCTGGTGGCAATTGCGGCGGAGCTGCCTGTGGAGGCGGGCAGGTGCGAGCGCCTGGACCTTGCGAAGCTTCCTAGGGACTGGAGGCGGGAGAACCATCCCGAGCTGCGGCATATCGGTGCGGAGTGGGTCAGATCGCGGCGTTCCCTGGCGCTTATGGTTCCGTCGGCCGCGGTAGACGGCGATTGGAATGTGCTGGTCAATCCTCTGCATGCGGAAGCGGGGAAGATCAAGGTGGAGAAGCCGAAGCCGTTCCGCTTTGATGACCGGATGTTCCGGCGGAGATGAGCCGCGGTTGACCTCAGGACCCCGTACCTTCATAAAACTCGCTGCGCTTGCGGCTATAGAGGAAGTAGACGAAGAGGCCGATGACGAGCCAGACGAAGAAGCGCATCCAGGTGCGCGCGGGCAGGCCGGTCATCAGCAGTACGCAGAAGATGACGCTGAGTACAGGGAAGAGCGAGCCGCCGGGAACGCGGAAGCCGCGGTGGCGCTCGGGCTGGTTGCGGCGCAGGACAAGGACGCCAATGGAGACAAGGACGAAGGCGAAGAGCGTGCCGATGTTGGAGAGTTCGGCGAGCGTGCCGACGTCAAAGAGGCCGGCGGGGATGGCGACGAGGACGCCGGCGATGCAGGTGGCGAAGGCGGGTGTGCGGAAGCGCGGATGGATGCGCGAGAAGACGTCCGGCAGCAGGCGGTCGCGGGACATGGCGAACCAGATGCGCGCCTGGCCCAATTGAAAGACGAGAATCGAGGAGATCATGCCGATGATGGCGCCGAGCAGCACGACGAGGCGTGTCCAGTGCAGGAGTGAGCTGTGGGTGGCGAGGGTGAGGCGCTTGAGACCGTTGACGACGGGCGCAGCGTCGCCGACGACGGTCTGCCAGGGGACGATGCCGCAGAGCACGAGCGAGACAGCGACGTAGAGGACGGTGCAGACGATGAGCGTGGCGATGATGCCGATGGGAACGGTGCGCTGCGGATCGCGGCACTCTTCGCTGACGGTTGAGACTGAGTCGAAGCCGATGTAGGTGAAGAAGATGATGGAGCCGCCGGCGAGGACGCCGGACCATCCGTTGGGCGAGAAGGGCGTGTAGTAGCTGGGATGGATGAAGTGCAGGCCGACGAGGATGAAGGCGAGGATGGCGACGAGCTTGATGAGCACCATGATGTTGTTGGTGCGCGCGGACTCGCGGATGCCGCGGACGAGGACGACGGTGAGCAGGATGACGATGAGGAAGGCGGGGATGTTGAAGCCGAAGTGCCAGCCGGGCGCGTAGATGGTGTTGCCGGCGAGGTCACTGAGGCCTGTTGGCAGGTACGCGGGCGAGAGCCATTTGGGCGAGAGGTGGATGCCCAGCCAGTCGAGCAGGTCGACGAAGTGCGCGGCGAAGCCGACGGAGACGCTCATGTTGGAGAAGGCGTATTCGAGGATGAGGTCCCAGCCGATGATCCACGCGATGAGCTCGCCGAGGGTGGCGTAGGTGTAGGTGTAGGCGGAGCCGGCGATGGGGATCATGCTGGCCAGCTCCGCGTAGCAGAGGCCGGTGAAGGCGCAGACGATGGCGACCAGCAGCATGGAGAGCGCGAGCGCGGGGCCTGCTCCGGGGCGGCCGCCAAGGTGGGCGAGGTTGTGGTGCAGAGCGCCGAGGACGAGGTCGATGACGGGGGATTCAGTGAGGTTGTTGGTGGAGGGCGAACCGCCGATGGCAGTGCCGATGACGGCTCCGATGCCGAAGGCGGTGAGCGAGAGGGGGCCGAGGGTCTTCTTGAGGGATTTTTCGGGCTGCTCGGATTCTGCGATCAGCTTGTCGATGGATTTAGTAGCGAAAAGCTGCGACCTCATGGGGGAGATCTGCGAGCGGCGCGTGGGCTGCGTGGGCAAGGCGGCGTTATGCTCCCCGGATGAGTTGATTCAGTATCGCGCAGATTGTTCGACGAAGAGGGAGAAATTGGGCGCAGACGCAGCAAGGCGGACCGCGATGTGCAGTCCGCCTGGAAGGATGTGTCGGGCTTTCAGCCATCCCGTTGTTTGCTCGGCTTACCTGGGCCTCCCTGCGGTCGGCCCAGGCTATTATGTGGCGCGCCTTCGGCGCTGACCCGCTATGGGGGCAGCCCTTAGCGCTTGGACTTGCCGCGCGAGGCCTTCTTGACCTTGGCCTTCGTCTCTCCGCGCGGGTGCGTGCGCTTTGCCTTGGGTGCTGCCTTCTTGCGTGCTGTGCGCTTCAGCTTCTTGCGCTCCAGCTTGTCGGTGACGCTCTTGGTGTTTGCCATGAAGTTGTGCTTGCCTTCGTAGATGAGATGTCGGCGGCGGGTTGGAGGAGTTTTAGAGAGCCTCAAGCTGGGCGAACTTCTCCACCAGCTTTTTTACGCCGTGCCCTTCAAATTGTACTGTAATCTTCGCGTCGTCCCCTTCGCCTTCGCGGCGAAAGACGGTGCCCATGCCGTATTTGGGGTGGCGGACGCGCGAGCCCTGGCGCAGGCCGGTGCGGCCAGTGGGTGCGGGGATGTCGAGTTTCGGCCGGGCGGGCCTTCCGCCGCTGCTGGGAAACTTCTGTCCGCGCGAGGCGAAGAAGCTGGCGATGTTGTCGACTGAGGAGCCAGCGACGGCGGGCGCATGGGCGATGGGCTTCGATCCGGGTGCGACGCGCGTGGTGGAGAACTTCTGCGCGGGACGGCGATTGAAGCCGGGGCCGCTCTGAGAGGAAGCAGAAGCGGTTTGATCTTCATCCTCGTAGGAGTAGTGGCGGGACTCCTCGGCCGAGTCGTCGTTGGCGGTGCCGCGACTACGGTTCCACTGCGGGTATGGCGTGGCGTAAGCGGAGCCGGAAAATTGGGGCCGCGGCGCGGGGCTGCCGAGGTCTTCGGTGAGGCGCGCGGGAATCTCTTCGAGGAAGCGCGAGGGAATGCTGGATTCCGGCATGTCCGACCCGTAGCGACGGCGGTAGCGGGCGCGCGTCATGACGAGAGTGTCCATGGCGCGGGTCATGCCGACGTAGCAGAGGCGGCGCTCCTCTTCGAGGCCGCCGGGATCGGTGAGTGTGCGCGCGCTGGGGAAGAGGCCCTCCTCCATGCCGGCGAGGAAGACGAGCGGGAACTCGAGACCCTTTGCTGCGTGGAGGGTCATGAGGGTGACGCGGGCCTCGGCGGAGTACTGGTCGGCGTCGGAGACCAGCGCGGCGTGGTCAAGGAATTCGGCGAGGGTCTCGCCGCGCAACTGCGCGTCCTGGGCGGCGTTGGCGAGTTCCTTGAGGTTCTCAATGCGCGAGAACGATTCGGGCGTGGCCTCTTCTTCGAGCGCGCGGATGTAGCCGGAGCGGTCGTTGAGGAACTTGATGAGCTCAGGAAGAGTTGCTGGATCGCCGGGCGCGCGAAAGGCTTCGGTCTCGGCGGTGGCGGCTTCGGCGTTTGCGGATTGTGCAGCGGTGTCGCCGGTTTGTGCGAGGAGTTCCCGTTTGGAGCGGGCGCTTTTTTTGAGCGGAATAGGCGCAAAAGGATTGAAAGATGCGGAGTCGATGCCGTGCGCGGCGTTGGAGTCGACGGAGTTTTCCGGTGCGATGGCGGAGATCTCTTCCGTGGGGCCAAAGTCGAAGCCGAAGTTGAAGCTGGTGTCGAAAGAGGTATCGCGTGCCTGTTCGGCGGTGATCTGTATAGATGCCTCTTCAGCGGCTCCTGCGGCGATGGCTTCAGGATCGAAACTGGCATCGCTCTCGTCTGAGCCGGGATGGATGTACTCTTCCGCGCCATCGGAAGGCTCAGGTTCCGCAACGCCCAACTGTTCCGGCGCAGTTGTTGCAGTGAGCGCGCCTGCGAAGTCAGGGCCAAGCATGGCGCGGGCGTCCATGATGAGGCGGCGGAAGTTGCCGAGCGCGGTGAGCGCGCGCGCCGGAAGCAGCTGGTCCTCGCGCGCGCGCGCGATGGCGTCCCAGGTGCTGATGCCGGTAGTGAGGGCGATGCGCTCGAGAGTTTCGAGAGTGGTTTTGCCGATGCCGCGTGCCGGCGAGTTGACGATGCGGCCGAGTGCGATCGAGTCATGCGGGTTGACGACCAGCTTCATGTAGCTGAGCAGGTCCTTCACTTCGGAGCGGTCGTAGAAGCTGAAGCCGCCGACCATGTGGTATTGGATCTGGTAACGGCGCAGGGCCTCCTCCACCAGGCGCGACTGCGAGTTGGTGCGATACAAGACGGCGCAGCGCGGCTGGTCGTCGGTCTGGCCGGCCTCGCGCAGGTATCGGTTGACGCGGTCGGCGATGAAGAGGGCTTCGTTCTCGCCGTCGGGCGCTTCGTAAAGGCCGATGAGCGAGCCACCCTCGCGCGTGGTGAAGAGGTTCTTGCCCTTGCGCTGCGTGTTGTTGGCGACGACGGCGGAGGCGCCTTCGAGGATCATCTGCGTGGAGCGGTAGTTCTGCTCCAGGCGGATGGTGCGGACCTCGGGAAAGTCCTTCTCGAACTCGAGGATGTTGCGGATGTCCGCGCCGCGCCAACTGTAGATGGACTGGTCCTCATCGCCGACGACGCAGACGTTGTGCTCGGACCCCGCGAGCAGCTTCATCAGCTCGTACTGCGGGCGATTGGTGTCCTGGTACTCATCGATGAGGAGATATTTGTAACGCCGGTTGTAGCGTTCCCGCACGTCGCCCGCGACCTTCAGCAGGCGGACGGTCTCGAGCAGCAGGTCGTCGAAGTCGACGGCGTTGGCCTTGAAGAGTTCCTTGCGATAGATCTCGTAGAGGTGCGCGATGCGCTCTTCCATCGGGTTCTTCGAGGCGAGGAAGTACTCCTGCGGGTCGATCATGTGGTTCTTCGCCCAACTGATGCGGCCGAGCACGACGCGCGGCTTGAGCTGCTTGTCATCGATGGCGAGGCGCTTGAGCGCGGCCTTCATCACCGCCTGTTGATCGACCTCGTCATAGATGGCGAAGCTTTTGGTGAGGCCGGTGTTATTGACGCGCAGCGCCTCGATATCGCGGCGCAGCACGCGCACGCAGAAGCTGTGGAAGGTGGAGAGCGTGGGCTTCGCGAGTGAGGTGTGGCCGATGATCTTCTCCACGCGCTCGGCCATCTCGCTGGCGGCCTTGTTGGTGAAGGTGACGGCGAGGATGGCGTCGGGGGCGACGCCGCGCTGCTCAATCAGCCAGGCGATGCGGTGGGTGATGACACGCGTCTTGCCGGACCCGGCGCCGGCCAGCAGCAGGACGGGGCCGTCGACGGCCTGAATGGCCTCGCGCTGCTGGGGGTTCATGTTGTCGAGAAGGCGGGACATGTTGCCGTGAGGCGGGAGCTCCAACCTCTATGTTAATCGCCATGCGCGGCGACGGGGGAAATGCGGTGTGGAAAGCGAGTGCGGGATAATCGAGGAGATGACCGAGAGCGATGCGAATAAGCCGGCGGGCGTGAAAAATGTGGCGGTCTTCTGCGCCTCCGCGGATGGGCGTCTCCGGTGTATCGGGCAGCGGCGGCCGAACTTGGCAGTGAGCTGGCGCGGCGCGGGGTAGGCGTCGTGTATGGCGGCGCGAAGGTTGGGCTGATGCATGCGGTGGCTGAGGCTGCGCTGGCCGAAGGTGGGCGTGTGATCGGCGTGATTCCTGAAGTGCTGGTGGAGTTGGAGGTCGCGCACGATGCGCTGACCGAACTGCACATTACGGACACCATGCACTCGCGCAAGGCGTTGATGAGCGAGCGGGCGGACGCGTTCATCGCACTGCCGGGCGGCTTCGGGACGTTCGAAGAGCTGTTCGAGGTGCTCGCGTGGCAGACGCTGAAGCTGCACGCCAAGCCGGTGCTGCTGCTGAACACCAACGGCTTCTACGACCGGATGCTTGAGTTCCTGGACCACTGCGTGGAGCAGGGCATGCTGAAGGCGAAGAACAGAGAGATCGTGCTGGTGGCGGGGACGGTGGAAGAGGCGCTGGAGAAGCTGGGGATTGCATGCTAACAGCTTGTGCTAAATGAGTGGCGGCGCTGTCCGATCATCTCCTGCAATGCTGAACGTAGTGCTTTAAAATCGCCTGTACGAATGACCTCGATTCCATCAGTGTGGGGAATTCCGCACGCTTCGGTGGAAATCACGGGAATGCCTGCGGCCATTGCTTCAAGAAGGAGGCGCGGACGGTCTTCCAAGTATGCCGGCTGTATCACAGCGGCAAAACTTTCATCCGTGTCGTTGATGTGCCGATTCGTCACAGTTCCCCAAAAGTTCGATCCTTCAAGCTCTGGGCCGCGCCAGACCAGTTCAACATCAAGCCCTTCGAGGGCTGCACGCAGCAGGAAAGCACCTTTGCGAGCGGTTACGGGACCGGGAAAATAGAGGCGCGGCTTCTCTGTCGATTGACCCTGCTTACGCAATGTTGACGGGCCAGGAACGGCCCAATCGAGATGTACAACACGCGTACCGAACAGGCGCGCAAGTTCGGAGTGCGCAGTGATGATTCGCGACGCCCGATACAGAGCTTCATCCTCTAAATCGAGCAGTTCGCTTCCTGCGCGAAAATCGGCGGCTGTCTGGCTCTCAGGCCAGCGCTGGGCGACGTCGTCAAGCCGAGCCTGCAGAACACGCATCGGCAGGCGATGCATTAGCACATCGAATGTTCTGCCGCCCAGTACGCCCGACTTCCATAGTTCCGGCAGCAAAGTCTGATCTACAACAAGGTGGTCTACGATCGCCGGCAGCTTTGCCGCCATAGATCGGGCCATGTCCGCGCTCGAACGCAGGATAGCGGTTTGACGTCTGGCGCCCTGGGGCCCGATTCTTCGCATCCGGAAGGAACGAATCAATGTCTGCGCCGGTTGCGCTTTTGCTGCGGCGAAGCCGCCGCAAGTCCATGCATATCGCGCCAGCTTCCAACGGGCACCGTCGATCGGCATCATCAGCCAATCGTTCTTCTGCTTCGTGCATTGCAGATAAAGATCGAATTCAGGCCAGAAGGCGTCGACGAGAAAGGCGTGGACTTCGCCATGGCCTGGCAGGTTTGGCGCTTCGTGGCGCGAGCAATCAACCTTACCGCAAGTACCGCATGTTTCAATGGGAAGCGCGGATCCTGTGCTGCGCGGTTCCGCGATCACGGGGAAAGTAGCTCTTGTTTTAGGCGCGCGAGAGCTTTCACACACGAAAGCGCCTACAAGTTCTGTGCCTGTAAGATGCCATTCCATCCGGACTCTGGCGCGGGGCCGAAAGCGCAGATCGATGTAGTTCCAAGCCACGGTCGCATCGTGTACGGGCATCCGGTCCAGCCGAACGGAATGTGCGTGACGTTCGACGATCTCGCATCCGGTCTCGAGTGCCAATTGATACATTGCATTTGAAAGTTGGCAGAGCCCGCCACCTGTGGATGGCACAACGCAGCCTGACTGCAACATGCGTCCGTTGGCGAAGCTGCGTCTCTTGGTTGCGCGGCCAATCTGTCGCCAGAAGCTGAAAAGCGCACCCTCCGGGACTTCCACGCCGTTGAGCCGGCGGACTGCTGTGCGCAGGTTTTGGACTTTGCCCAGCTCGTAGGCACGTTCCTCTGCCCGTATATCCACAAACAGAGGTGAGCGTACCTCGACGCGGTGGCCACTCCATGCCTCCATAGCCATTGGCCAGTGGGTTGGTGGGGCAATGGCGTCTCTGGCGCCGCGGAGTGTCTGCAGGGCGGCAGCCTTCGCCGAGAAGACCAAACGATCCACAATGGTCTGGCGTTCTCCCACGAATAGCTCCGCTTGCCCTGGGTATGCCGCAGATCAAGGCTCAGGAGAACTATAAATCAGCGCCGGGTCGCGCGGCACTCTTCGCAGTTGCAGACGCGGCGGAGATACTCCCAAGAGTAGATGCCGGCCTCGTGGCCGTCGTTCCACTTGAACTTGAGGGCGTACTTGCCGGCGGGTGTAACTTCGACGGGTCTGGGCGGCTCCTCATACATGGCGAGGATGGCCTGCGGCTTGAGTTTGGACTCGCCCGGTTTGCGGCCGGCGGCTTCGCGCTCTTCGTGGCAGGTGGCGCAGGGGCAGGCGTCGCGCAGCCAGCGGAAGGACCACGAACTGTGGTGGCCGTCGCGCCAGTCGATCTCGACGCCGGTGCCTTCGGACTTCTTGACACGGACTTTGGCTGGAGTGACGGCGTCTGCGGGTAGCTTCTGCTCAGCCTGCGCGCCTCTGCGGGCTTGTGCTTCGCTGACGATGCGGATGCCTTCGTGGCTCATGGCTTTAGCTCTTTCGCGCCGGGCTTTAGTTCATCTGTTGCCTCGCGGTCGTAGCGCAGCTTCAGGAAAAGAATGCTGAGCGACAGCAGCAGGGTAATGCTATTGGATGCGATCACCGGGCGCGAGCCGATGTCGATGCCGTAGATGAGCCAGAGAGAGACGCCAATGGAGAAGAGGAGAAACGTCGGCAGGGAAACATCCTTCGCGGAGCGGCGGCGGACGACGCGCACCAACTGCGGGATGAAGGCGATGGTGGTGCAGAAGGCAGCGATGAAGCCGAGGTCTTCCACCGGAAGCAGAGGGGAGCGTCCAGTGTGCGCGAAGAAAACGACCAAGCCGGCTAACGGTCGCAGAATCATTCGCCTCTCCAGAAAAAGTATGCGGCTACGGCGCAGCCGGTGACGACGACGATGGCGCGCAGGACGTCGGGGTTCATGCGACGGGCGTAGATGGCGCCAACCCATCCGCCTGCGGCGGCGAAGAGCATGGAGATGAGGCAGTAGTGCCACTCGATGGCTCCGCCGAAGATGAACGTGATGACGGCGCAGAAGTTGGAGAGGCAGGCGCCGAGGACTTTGAGCGAGTTGAGGGCGCGCATCTCCTCCACGCCGAAGAGGGACAAGGCGGTCATGAGGAGAAAGCCGGCGCCCGCACCGAAGTAGCCGATATAGAAGCAGATGGGCAGCAAGGCCAGCGTGAGCGGGACGGCCGGGATGGGCCGGGCGATATGCGGCTGGGAAGAGCGGCGGCGCAGCCATCGTGAGACGGGACCGCTAATGCCGAAGAGCAGCGACGCGAGCAACAGCAGCCAAGGCACGAGATGCAGGAAGGTGCGCTGGCGTGTGTGCAGGAGGACCCAGGCTCCGGCGACTCCGCCGATGACAGAGGCGGTGAGGACCACGGAGAGCAGGTCGCGGCGGACATCCTTCCAGAGCGTCCAGACGGAGGTGAGTTGTCCGGGCCAGAGCGCGACGGTGTTGGTGGCGTTGGCCTGGATGGGCGGTACGCCGACGGCGAGCATGGCCGGAAAGCTGACGAAGGAGCCGCCGCCGGCCATCGCGTTCATCACTCCTGCGATAAAGGAGGCTGCGACCAGCCAGGCGTAGCCGGCGTGTGTGCTCAGGCTGGAGAACATTAGCTTTGATTGTAGCGAGTAGGAGATGGGCGCGATCAGACTGCGGCGACGGGCATCTCCGGTGTAGCGGCGATGAGTTGCTGTGTGTACTCGCTGGCGGGCGATTCGCAAACCTGGAGGGCATCACCGATTTCGACGAGGCGGCCGTGCTGCATGACGGCGACGCGGTCGCAGAGATAGCGCACCAGCGGCATCGAGTGGGAGATGAAGAGGTAGGTGAGGCCTAGCTCACGCTGCAGATTGCGCAGCAGGTTGATAACCTGCGCGCCGACCGAGACATCGAGCGCGCTGACCGGCTCGTCCAGCACAAGGAACTGCGGACGCAGAGCAAGGGCGCGTGCGATGTTGATGCGCTGGCGCTGGCCGCCGGAGAACTCATGCGGGTAGCGAGCGAGAGCCGAGTCATCGAGTCCGACGGAGTTGAGGAGCGAGGTGAGGCGGGCGTCGAGTCCTTCGGGGGGAGATTCGCGGTGAATCGCGAACGGCTCGGCGAGGATTGAACGGACCTTCATGCGCGGGTTGAGCGCGGCGTAGGGGTCCTGGAAGACGATCTGCATGCGGCGGCGAAGGGCGCGCATGTGCGAGGAGTGCGCGGGCGGTAACGGTGCGCCTTCGAAGAAGATTTGGCCTGAGGTGAGTTCGATGAGACGCAAAATCATGCGGGCGACGGTGCTTTTGCCGGAGCCGGATTCGCCGACGAGACCTAGTGTTTCGCCGGGATAGATGGCGAAGGAGACGCCGTCGACGACGCGAGTGATGCCGGTGTCGCGCGGGTACTCCTTGGTAAGGTTGCGGGCTTCGACGAGCGGCGCGGCAGCGGAAGTCTGCGAGGGCTGCATAAGCGAGGATGGTAGCACTCTGCAACGAGCTGCTAACGCTGCTGCGTGTGCCGCAGTCTTTCGTGTATGCTGTTGGCCACCCAGACGAGGCGCATTTTCCCGCTGGGCAATTTTTTCGCTGAACGGGTGTTCTGGTGGGCGCACGGCCTGTCCCGGAACGACCGACCCTCGGGTCTATAGGGCCGATCGCGAAGAGACCGACTCCGCTTGCCGGTGCACACTGTGCAGCCGGGAGACGGGCTTCGATGAGTGAGACCTTTTCGATTGGGATTGGCGGCGCCGCGGGCCAGGGTGTAGCCACGCCGGGCGACATACTGGCGGTACTGTTCAGCCGGCGCGGCCTGCACCTGAATGCGTACAACGCCTACCAGTCCATCATCCGCGGCGGGCACACGTTTCTGACGATCCGCGCGGGCGTCGATCCGGTAGAGAACATGGGCGACGATCTGGACTGCCTGATCCCGCTGAACCAGGACACCATGGACCGGCATCTACGGCTGCTGACGGACGGGGGCGCGTGCATCTATAACGCGGACTCGATCAAGCCGGGCGAGGCCGCCGCGGGTGTGCAGATGTGTCCGATCCCGGTGAGCACGCTGGCGGACATCACGCGCAATAAAGTGGCGCAGAACACGCTGGCGCTGGGAGCGGCGCTGAGCATGATGGGTGTGGGCTTTGCGGCGATCGAAGGCATTATGGCCAGCCAGTTCGGGCGCAAGGGAGAGGCGGTGGTGAAGGAGAACGTCGACATTGCGCGCTCCGGCTACGACTACGCGACCAAAAGCTTCAAGCCCTTCGCGCGTCCGCTGCCCATGACGGACAACAAGTATGCCGTGCTCAGTGGCAACAGTGCGCTGGCCATGGGCGGAGCGGCGGCGGGCGTGAAGTTTTACTGCGCGTATCCCATGAGCCCCTCGACCGGCGTGCTGCACTGGATGGCAGGACACGGGCGCAAGGCCGGCATTATGGTGCGGCAGGTGGAGGACGAGATCGGCGTCATCAACATGGCGATCGGCGCGGCGCATGGCGGCGTGCGCGCGATGTGCGCGACGTCAGGCGGCGGCTTCGCGCTGATGAGCGAGGGGCTGGGATTGTCAGCGCAGGCTGAGATTCCGGTGGTCGTCATCGACTGCATGCGCGCGGGGCCGTCGACCGGCGTGCCCACCAAGACCGAGCAGGGCGACCTGTGGCAGATGCTGGGCGCAGGCTTTGGTGACTATCCGCGCGTGATCGCGGCGCCGCTGGACATCGGCGACTGCTTTACGTTGATGCCGGAGATCTTCAACGTGACCGATAAATTTCAAGTCCCGGGCCTGGTGCTGTGCGACCTGTTGCTCGCTGAAGGCAGACTGAGTGTCGATCCGGCGAAGCTCGACTTTGCGCCGCACATCGACCGCGGCGAGATGATTACCTCGAGCGGCCAGCCGGGCGAAGGCAATGGACATGGGGAATACCTGCGCTACAAGATCACTGAGAGCGGCGTCTCGCCGAGGGCGATCCCCGGCGTCGAGGGACATATGCATGTGGTCTCGTCCGACGAGCATGACGAGAACGGCGTGCTGATCTCGGACGAATACACCAATCACGCCAAGCGCCGGGCGATGATGGAAAAGAGAATGCGCAAGGTGGGCGGCATTGAGGCCATGGTGCCGAAGCCGCGCCTCGAAGGCCCGGCGGATGCGGACGTGACGCTGATCGGGTGGGGCTCGACCGATGGGACGATCCGCGAGGCGCGCGAGCAGCTTGCGCAGCAGGGCATCAAGGCGAACCAGTTGCAGATCCGCTGGCTGGTGCCGCTGCATGGCGACGAGATCGTAAAGCTGTTGAAGGGCGCGAAGAAGACGATCATCGTGGAGAACAACTTCAGCGGACAGTTCGCGCGGTACCTGCGCAGCGAGACGAGTTACGTCGCCGACGGACACATCCGCAAGTACGACGGCGAGCCGTTTATGCCGCACCACATCACAGAGGCGGTGCGCGAGCAGTTGGCGGGATCGACGACGCTGTCGGTTCCGGAGCATGAAGTGATGGTCTAAGCCGCGAGAATTAAGGAATGGCGAGTCGGGAGAGTTATGGAAACAGGCAAGAAGCGGGAGCTATGAAAGAAGTGAGCGCCGAAGGCGCGACAACATAACAGCCTAGGCCGAAGGCCTAGGTCAGGCGATGGCAGAAAAGTAGAGGGCTGAAAGCCCGACATATCGATCGAGCAACAGACCAAGGAGACCCAATGGCGACGATCAACATAACACCCTCCAAGCCCATGGTGATGGCGGACCTGAAGGGCAAGGTCGATCCGGATTGGTGCCCCGGATGCGGCGACTTCGGCGTGCTGGCGGCAGTGCAGAAGGCCCTCGTTGAGCTGCAAATTCCGAACCATCAGGTAGCGACGGTCTCGGGCATCGGCTGCTCGTCGAACTTCCCCGGCTTCATTAACACCTACGGGATGCACACACTGCATGGGCGGTCGCTGCCGGTAGCGTCAGGGCTGAAGCTCGCGAACCATGAGCTGACGGTGCTGGTGACGGGCGGCGACGGCGACGGCTTTGGCATCGGCTGCGGCCACTTCGTCCACACCATGCGGCGCAACATCAACCTGACCTACCTGGTGCTGGACAACCAGGTCTACGGCCTCACCACCGGCCAGACCTCGCCCACCAGCCGCATCGGAATGAAGACCAAGAGCAACCCCTACGGCAACGGGGACACGCCGGTGAACCCGATCACGCTGGCGCTCTCGGCCGGCGCGACGTTCGTGGGGCGCGGCTTCTCCGGCGACCAGAAGCACCTGACGGAGCTGATCAAGCAGGCCATCCAGCACAAGGGATTTTCCTTTCTCGACATCTTCAGCCCCTGTGTCACCTACAACCACGACAACACCTTCCAGTGGTTCCGGCCGCGCGTGAAGCGCCTGGAGGATGACGCCAGCTACGACGCCACCAACTGGATCGGCGCTATGGAGAAGGCGACCATCTGGGGCGATGAGATTTTCATCGGCAGGTTCTACGAGACCACGGAGGTGCCCACGCTCGAAGAGACCGAGCCCGTGCTTGAGGCCGGGGCTTTGATCTCAAGACCATTGCACATCGCGCCCGACGTGGCCAAGAAATTTGTGGAAGAGCTGATGTAAAGGGCATCAACGCATGAGATCGACCATGAGTAAAGATATTTTCCAGTTTTGGTCTGAGTGTCCGGACGACGCCTATCAGCACCCAGCGGACCGCCGAGTTCTTGAACGCATCGAGCTTGGCTTTGCATTAGACTGCCGCCTACCTCTCGCAGCTTGACTCGCTGCAGAAGTCGATCTTCCTGAACCACGTCCGCGAGCTCGCTGCCGGCCACCGCCGCACGGCGTAGTTCGCGAGCTCCAAGGGGCAGGGAAGCACATCCATCGGACGGCGCGGCACTCCTCTCCGCCGCGCCTCCGATGTGGCTCCTTCTTCTCTTCAGGTCCGGACCACGAATGCGTAGGCGTATTCGTTCGGCGGCGCATCCGGCATGGTCAGCTTCAGG
>DATCBR010000146.1:0-4203 GCA_036511765.1 Acidobacteriaceae bacterium
GACGAAAACTACGGCATGCACCTCGGCGAAGACTCGCTCACCGCCACCAACGTGCCGCTCAAGCTCCTCATCGAGTTCGCCTACGACGTCAAGGACGAGCTCATCTTCGGCCTCTCTGGCCCCGTCAGCGATGCGCGCTTCGACGTCACGGCGAAGGTCATCGCGCCCGGCGGCGGTGCTCCGCCAAAACTTTCCGACGCGCAGCTCGCGGCCATGATCATCCCTCTGCTCGCCGACCGCTTCCATCTCAAGGCACACCTCGAACCCAAAACCCTGCCGGTCTACGATCTCATCGTCGCCAAAGGCGGCCCGAAGCTCAAGCTCACAGACAAGCCCGTCATCGGCTCCTGGAACATCAGCGGAGAGAACACCGACAAGGTCCTCACCATCGAGAGCGCCTCCATGGCCGACCTCGCCGCCATTCTCTCCGACCAGGCCAACCGTCAGGTCATCGACAAAACGGGCCTCACCGGTGTATCCGACGTCACGCTCAAATGGTCCGACGATGTCGCCGCCACACAGGGCGGCCCTGACGTCATCTCCATCTTCACCGCCATCGAAGAACAGCTCGGCCTCAAACTCCAGCCATCGAAGGGCCCCGTCGACACCCTCGTCATCGACCACGCCGAGATGCCCACCGCAGACTAGCCGTCACGTGAAATTTCCCGGCGGCTCGGCGCGCTCGTGTGTATTATGGTCTCGCATTCGCAGGCCCACCATTCTGAGCACTCCAAGGAAACTGCCATGCTTCCCCAACCAGCAAGTCTCTCTCCAGAGCCGCCGGAACCGGTCGTTCTCTCCTACGCCGCGTTGCGCAGAGCGGTGGGAATCGTCGCCGTTGTGCTGCCGTTCGCCGTGGCCATTCCTGTGCTTATTGCCACCGGCCACATCGAAACCTCCATCAGCGCCTCCTACGATACCTTCATGCGGGACTTTTTCGTCGGCAGCCTGTGCGCCATCGCGCTGTTCATGTTCTGCTGCCGCGGTTATGACCGCAAAGATGTCATCGCCTCGCACCTGGCATCGATCTTCGCCACCGGCGTCGCTTTTCTTCCTTGCATCTACGCTCGCACCGCGCCCTTCCATTACCTCTGTGCGGCGTCGCTGTTTTTCACGCTCGCCTACTTCTGTCTCGTGCTGTTTCGCAAGTCCAGCGGTCTGAAGACAATCCAGAAGGTGAAGCGAAACCAGGTTTATCTGGCCTGCGGGGAAGGCATTCTCGTCTCCATGTTCATTCTCGCCGTTCTGGCCATCCTGCACAGGCTGAGTGTGATACCCGATGACTGGCACCCGCACACCACCATCTTCTTTGAGACCACCAGCCTGCTCTGCTTCGGCATCGCGTGGCTCGTCAAAGGAGAGACGTTCCTGAAAGACGCGCCGGAAGAACCTGCCCGCAACCGCACACACACCCGCACTACCGACACGCTCTTCGCTCTTGCTCCCAATCCACAGTCCAGCTCAGCGGACAGATAAATTGCACAGGCGTCGTGGTACTGGTCAAGGCTGAGAACTTGACCAGTATTGGCGGCGTCATAGTTCTTTTGTCACTCGTCTCCAGGCGTACAATTTCCATATGGCACGTCGCTTCCCATTGCTGAAGCGCTTTCGTCACGGTCGTCACGACCGCGGCGGTTCCTGATTCGGGAGAGAGGGAACCAGGCCGGCGGTCGCTGATCCATGATCGCGAGCGTTCTTAATTTCCTTAGCGGCATCCCCTCATACAATAATTTGACAGGCCTTTTCTTTCCGCGCTCCTCGCGCCTCACGCGCACCGCCAAAAGAATCCGCCGCAAGCTCCGCGCCCGCGCCTCTCCGTGATGCGCCGCGCGCCCACACGAAGAATTCAGGAGACACCATCATGGCCACGCATCCCGACTCCTTCCGCTCCGCCGGCACTCTCACCTCCGGCACGCAAACGGTAAACATCTTCCGCCTTGCCTCTCTCAGTAAGGAGGCCAACCTCACGCGCCTGCCCTACTCCCTCCGCATCCTGCTGGAAAATCTGCTGCGCTGTGAGGACGGCAACACCGTCACCGCTGACGACATCCGCTTCCTCGCCAAATGGGACCCCAAAGCCGAGCCATCAAGAGAGATCGCCTTTATGCCCGCGCGCGTCCTCATGCAGGACTTCACCGGCGTTCCTGCCATCGTCGACCTCGCCGCCATGCGCGACGCCATGCGCGCCCTCGGCGGCGACCCGGAAAAGATCAACCCGCTGCAGCCCGCTGAGCTCGTCATCGACCACTCCGTGCAGGTCGACGAGTTCGGCACCGTCAACTCCTACGACCTGAACGCTGCGCTTGAGTTCACGCGCAACCGCGAGCGCTACGCCTTCCTGAAGTGGGGCCAGACCGCCTTCCGCAACTTCTCCGCCGTGCCGCCGGGCATGGGCATCTGCCACCAGGTGAACCTCGAATACCTCGCGCGCGTCGTATTCACCACCTCAAATGCCTTGTCATCCCGCAGCGCAGCAGAGGGATCTGCTTCACCGGTTTTCGCCTATCCCGACACGCTCGTCGGCACCGACAGCCACACCACGATGATCAATGGCCTCGGCGTCCTCGGATGGGGCGTTGGCGGCATTGAGGCCGAGGCCGCCATGCTGGGCCAGCCCGTCTCCATGCTGGTGCCGCAGGTGGTCGGCTTCCGCCTCACCGGCAAGCTGCGCGAAGGCGCCACCGCCACCGACCTCGTGCTGACCGTAACGGAGGCGCTGCGCAAGCACGGCGTCGTCGGCAAGTTCGTCGAGTTCTTCGGCCCCGGCGTCTCCGAGCTGCCACTTGCCGACCGCGCCACCATCGCCAACATGGCGCCGGAGTACGGCGCCACCTGTGGCATCTTCCCGGTTGACGCCGAGACGCTGAAGTACCTGCGCCTTACCGGCCGCAGCGACGAACAGATCGCACTCGTTGAGGCCTACTTCCGCGAGCAAGGTCTGTTCCACACGGCCGACGCTCCGGAAGCTGAATACTCGTCCACGCTCTCGCTCGATCTCTCCGCCGTCGAGCCTTCCATCGCCGGCCCCAAGCGTCCACAGGACCGCGTCCTGCTCTCGCAGGCCGCTTCGTCCTTCGCCAAGGAACTCCCTTCGCTCCTCGGCCCCAACGGCAACCAGGGCGAGACGCGCCAGATGGTCCGCTGGGAGGCCGAGGGCGGCCATCCCTCCGGCAACGGCAACCTCACATCGAGTGTTGGCGCGCCCGCGCCCGCCTCCACTTTGTCATCCAGCAGCGTAGCGGAGGGATCTGCTTCTCAACCCGCGCCCTCGTCTGTCAAAGCCCGCTTCGGCGTCGATCCCGAGCCTTATCTCGGCAACGGCTCGGTCGTCATCGCGGCGATCACCTCCTGCACCAACACGTCGAACCCCTACGTCATGGTCGCTGCCGGTCTCCTGGCCAAGAAGGCCGTTGAACGCGGCCTCTGCACACCGCCGTGGGTCAAGACCTCACTCGCTCCCGGCTCGCGCGTCGTCACCGACTACTACAACAAGGCCGGCCTGACGCAGTATCTCGATGCGCTGCGCTTCAACACCGTCGGCTACGGCTGCACTACCTGCATCGGCAACTCCGGCCCGCTGCCCACCGACGTGAGCGCTGCAATTGAGGCCCATCAGCTCGTTGCCGTCAGCGTCCTCTCCGGCAATCGCAACTTCGAGGGCAGAATCTCGCCCGAGGTGCGGGCAAATTATCTAATGAGTCCGCCGCTCGTCGTCGCCTACGCGCTCGCCGGTTACATCGGCCACAACTTCGACAAGGACCCGCTCGGCAAGGACAAGTCCGGCGCGGCTGTCTTCCTGAAAGACATATGGCCCACGCAGAAGGAGGTCGCCGACACCGTCGCTGCGTGCATCGACTCCACGATGTTCCGCAAGCAGTACGCGACCGTCACCGACGGCGATTCCAACTGGCAGGGCCTCAAGTTCCCCTCGGGCAACACCTACGGCTGGGAGCAGGATTCTACCTACATCCGCCGCGCGCCCTATTTTGACGGCATGGCCGCAACACCCGCGCCGGTCAAGGACGTCCGCGCCGCGCGCTGCCTCGCTGTGCTCGGCGACTCCGTGACCACTGACCACATCTCTCCCGCCGGCTCCATCAAGAAGAACTCGCCCGCGGGGCTTTATCTGACAAATCACGGCGTCGCGCCTGCCGACTTCAACAGCTACGGCTCACGCCGCGGCAATCATGAGGTCATGGTCCG
>DATCBR010000147.1:0-10338 GCA_036511765.1 Acidobacteriaceae bacterium
CCCCATGTCTCCGAAGACGATGCCGCGGACGTTGCGAAGGAGGCCGGCGTAGAGCAGATGCTGGAGCATGCGGTCCCACTGGTAGGGCTTGGTGTTGATGTCTTCGAGGAAGAGGATAGTGGGCTCGGCTGTGGATTCGGAGATGCGGAGGGCGAAGGGTGTGCCGAGGGATTCGGTGAGGATGGAGAGGCAGCCACCGAGCAGCCGGCCTTCGGCGTGACCTTCCTGAAGCACGCGCAGGCCGTCGTCGGGGCCGACGCTCCAGGGGGCTTTGGCGTGGAGGGCGGCGCGCCAGGTGCGGTCGTCGACGCCGTCGGGATTGGACCAGTCGGCGGCGACCATCGGGGCGTAGAAGGTGGGGAGGCGACACTCGTTCCAGAGCCAGGCGTGGAGCGAGGTGTGGTCGCTGTAGCCGACGAAGACTTTGGGGTTAGCGCGGATGAGTTCGGCGTCTAGCAGCGGGAGGAGTTCGGCGGAACCCCAGCCGCCGCGGGTGCAGAGGATGCCGTCGATGGTGGGGTCGGCGAAGGCGGCGTTGATGTCGGCGACGCGGTGGGCGGCGGTGCCTGCGTAGTAGAGGGGGCCGCGATCGAGCGCGTGGGGCATGACGATGGGAGCGTAACCGTAGGCTTCGAGTGCGGCGCGGCCTCGCTCAACCAGCTCGGGCTTTGCGGCGGAGGCTGGGGAGACGATGGCGACGCGGCTTCCCTGTTTCAGCTTTGGGCGCGGTGCCGTGGGAGGCGGGGTGGAACTGGGTCGCTTAGCCAAAGTCGACCTCGCCGGTGCAGATGATTTCGGCGGGGCCGGTGAGGAACATTTCGCTGTCGTTGGTGGGCCAGACGACCTGCTGGGTTCCTCCCTGGGCGATGGCGGAGAGCTCGCGGGAGGTGTTGCGGAGGACCATGGCAGCGGCTGACGAAGCGCAGGTTCCGGTGCCGCTGGAGGTCGTGGGGCCGCAGCCTCGCTCGAAGATGCGGAAGGCGATTTCGGTGGGGCTGAGGACGCGGACGAATTCGACGTTGGTGCCGAAGGGAAAGAGCGGGTCGATGGCGATGATGGCGCCGAGTTCCTGCCAGCTGAGGCCGTGGCTGCTGAAGTCGTCGTGGGCGGGAAAGAGAACGTAGTGGGGGTTGCCGACGTTGACCATGGCTCCGGGAATGGGGCTGTGGACGCCGGAGATTTCGATCGTGCGTAGCATGACGCGAGGTGTGCCCATGCCGGATTCAATCCAGTAGTCGACGTCGTCGCGGCGGAGGAGGCGGCAGGCGCGGACGCCGCCGTGGGTGCGGAGCGAGACTTGCTGCAGGCCCTCGGAGGCCGCGAGCCAGGCGGCGACGCAGCGGGTGCCGTTGCCGCTCAGCTCCGCTTCAGAGCCGTCGGCGTTGAAGAGGCGCAGGAAGAGGGTTCCGTTCTCGCGACGATCCAGGAACTCGATGCCGTCGGCACCGATGCCGGTGTTGCGGCTGCAGAGTTTGCGCGCCATTGCTGAGTGTTTGTTGTGGGCGAGGCTCTCTTCGATGATCAGAAAATCGTTGCCGCAAGCGTGCGCTTTCACAAAAGGTATGCGGCTCACTCTTCCTCCATGTCACGAAACGTGATGACTTGATCATTTGCGTCGCTGGCGCGCAGTTGGTTCAGCAGGCGAGCATGTATTTTAGCGGTGGCGCTGATGGTGAAGGAGACGCGCTCGATGCCGGCGATGCTGTCGTGACCCTGTTCGGCGAGCCGCTGACCGGCTGCATCGAGCACTGTGAGAATGGCAAACTGCATGCGGTAGCGGGCGCTGGTGATGTTGCGCGCGAGGGCCTCGGCGCGCTCGGGATCAGCGATGTCACTGGGCAGCGCTTCGCTTACCTTGGCGCGAACTTCGTAAATCATGGGATACCGCTTCCAGCCGAGGCGGTTCTCGAACGCACCGATGAGCTGCAGGGCGACGAGGACCAGCAGCGTAGCGAGCGCGGCGACGATGTACAGACCTGCACCGCAGGTCATTCCGATAGCCGCGACGACGAAGACGGTGGCAGCGCTGGTGAGGCCGAGCACGCGATTCTTGGTGTGCAAGATCAGGCCAGCGCCGAGGAAGCCGACGCCCTGCACGATGTTGGCGGCAACCTGACCTTTGTTGGTGGTTGAAGCGCCGGCAAGGACTTCGCTCATGATGGTGAACAGTGCCGCGCCCATGCAGATGAGCATGTTGGTTCGCAGGCCGGAGTCCTTGTGCCGCCACTCGCGTTCGAGGCCGATCGCTCCGCCGAGAGCGCAGGCCGTCAGCAGTCGCTCGATCGAAGACCCGGAGAAGACCATCTGCTCGAGCGACGAAAAATGGATGCTGCTGGGGTCGACCATCGAGTCAGGATACTACTCCGGAGCGAGGAGAATCGGTGACGTAGGGAGGATGGAACCCGCGTGGGTACGGAGCGGATTCGGCTCTGGCTATTTGACGGAGGGAGGAGTCCAGAGGTCCGATTGATAGATTTTGGCGCAGGGTTGGCCGGTAGTGCAGATGACCTCGGTTTCGGTGAGGCCTTCGGGGTGTGCGGCAACTGCTTTGCCTACAGCGTCATCGCCTATGGCGATGACGTAGGCGGCGGCATGCGCGGGGTCCTTGAGCGCGATCTGCCAGGACTGGTCGTCGTTCTCGGAGACGATGCTCTTGAGCGTGCGGCCGGCAGTCTGGACGGCTCCGACGTGGTTGGTGATGGACATCATGACGGGAACATTCAGGGGCATCTCTTCGAGTGTGATGGCGATGGAATGTTCGAGCGAGACGCGGGTGGTCGCGTTGACGATTCCCTCTTTGAGTACGAGCGGGATGAAGTACATCATGGCAATGCAGTTGGCCACGCAGAGGATCATCGCCGCGGGTTGCCAGAGGCGAGCGGCGATGCGTGCCCAGTTTGAGGTGCGGGCCTGGAACCATCTCTCGAGGTGCTCAGCGGAGAGTGCTGGATAGATGGCGAGCGCTGGCAGCAGCTCCATGCCGTAGCGCGCGTTGTAGTAAGCGTGTGGCCAGAGTTGCGGGATGAAGATGGGGACAGAGCTGTAGGCGACGGCGTAGATGTAGAACGGGAGCGGAATCCAGAGCAGCAGAGCGAAGGATTCGGCGCGCTGGTGGACGACGGTTGTCGCGCGCCGTTTGAAGGAGAGCCACGCGCCATAGAGTGCCGCGAGCATGAGGGCGAAGCCGGTCTCCCATGCGGCGGCATCGATCTGCGCGGTGCGAGTGTAGAAGAGTGCGGCCCAGCCCATGTTGTGCCAGCCGCGATAGTGCTGCCCCGGGGGCGCGGTGCGACGCTCAATCTGCTTGGCAGAGTAGGGGCCGCGCATGAAGTCCAGCCAGTCGCCTTCAAAGTGGGCGTTGTACCAGAACCAGAGCAGCGGGCCGGCGACGCACAGGATTGTGAAGACGATGAACCACGGGCGCATGCGGCGGCGAAGCTTTGCGTCGGACGTCCAGACGGCCCAGGCAAAACAGGCCCAGAGGATGGCACCCACAATCCAGCCGTCGTAGCGGGTGAAGACCTGGCCGAGGATGAGCAGGCCGGTGAGCATCATGCGCGCCCTAGCGGTGATGGCGTCGTTGGAGCGGAGGGCGGAGATGCCCTCCATGGTGGCCACGACAGACCAGATGAGGAGTGCCAGAAAGACCGTCTCCGTCATCGCGGTGGTGGCCAGAAAAAGCAGGTTCGCGTTGAGCGCGTAGAAGGTGGTCGCGACGAGAGCCCAGCGCAGCCTCATCAGGCGGCGGGAGAGTCTCCAGATGCCGGCGACGCTGGCCGCAAAGCTGATGATCGACATGGGAGCGGCGGCGATGCCGGTCTGCCACATCCGCATGTTCATGATGAACGGCAGCATCAGGATGTGCGGGAGTGGGAGCCAGACTCCGCCGAGTTGAGCGAGGCCAGGCCACTTGGCGTCGAGGATGCGGCGGGCGATGGCGAGGTGCGCCACGGCGTCGCCGTACAGCAGAAGATAGCCGTGGCGATAGCAGACGAAGAGCGCGATGACGCCGAGCACGATGGCGGCGGCGAAGAGCGGATAGGTCTCGCCCGGGACGACGGGGCGCACGGCCTCGGGGTCTCCGGGAACCCAGACGGGAGCGTCGCGGAAGGAGCCCTTGCGGCTGGAGTTGCGGCCGAGGATGACCTTCCCGATCTTGACCTCGCCGGGCCGTTTGGCGCCGGGGAGGTGCTCGCTCGGATTGGAGGTGCCGCGCTCTGATCGTGGTTTCGCCATGGCGGGTCTCTACAGGTGAGAGATCTCCTTGAGGTGTTGGAAGCGCTGGTCGATCTCGGCGCGCGTGGTGCGCTGCAGGCGGTCGGTGCCGAAGGCCTCGACGGAGAGCGAGCCGAGGACGCAGCCGTAGAACATGGCCTTGCGGAAGACTTCGGGGGTGAGCTTGCCTTGCGAGGCAATGTAGCCGTAAAAGCCTCCGGCGAAGGAGTCTCCTGCGCCGGTCGGGTCGACGACTTCTTCCTGCGGTGTGGCGGGCGCGCGGAACTGATTGTGGTCAAAGCCGTCGCTGAAGCTGTGCGGGGAAAAATAGGCGGCGGAACCGTGCTCGGCGTACTTGACGACGAGGGATTTGGGGCCGAGGGCGAGGACGCCTTTAGCCGCGCGCAGGCTGTTGGTTTCGCCGCTGAGCATCCGTGCTTCGTTGTCGTTGATGATGAGGATGTCGAGCTCGCGGAGAACCTTGAGCAGGTTGTCGCGATGGGCGGAGATCCAGTAGTTCATGGTGTCGCCGGCGACGAGCTTCGCGTTGGGCATATGCTCTCGCACGCGGGATTGCAGGACGGGATCGATGTTGGCGAGGAAGAGATATTCAGTGTCGAGATAGGCCTCTGGAATCTTGGGCTCGAAGGAGGCAAAGACGTTGAGGTCGGTGGCGAGCGTCTCAGCGGCGTTGAGGTCCTTGACGTAGCTGCCGGTCCAGTGGAAGCTCTTGCCGGGGACGTGCTCGATGCCGGTGGTGTCGATGCCGCGGGAGGTGAGGACGGCTTCGTGCTCGGGGAGGAAGTCGTCGCCGACGACGCCGACGACGCGGACCTTGGTGAAGAAGCTGGCCGCGAGGGCGAAGTGCGTGGCGGCGCCGCCGAGCACGCGCTCGCGCTTGCCGCTGGGGGTTTCAAGTGTGTCGAAGGCTACGGAACCTACTACGAGAATTGCCAAGGTCTTCCTCTCTTGTCTTACGAGATTTCGTTGATGCGATGCGCTGCAAGTGCGTGGATGGGTTTAGCACCTACCAATACTTTCCGTAGAGCAGGTGAAGCTTTGCTTTGGTCTCTGCGGGGATGGCGGCGCGGTCGGTCATGATGGCGAATTTTGCGGCGGTCTGGGCGGGGCTGGCGCTTAGGTCTGCGGGCATGAGGCGGACGGCTGCCTTGACGACCTTCTGCGCGTTGCCGGAGTTCTGGTGCATGACGGCGATGACCTGCTCGATGGTGACGTCGTCGTGGCCTTCGCGCCAGCAGTCGTAGTCGGTGACCATGGCCAGGGTGGCGTAGGAAATTTCAGCTTCGCGAGCCAGCTTGGCTTCCTGGAGGTTGGTCATGCCGATGATGTCGGAGCCCCAACTGCGGTAGAGGTTGGACTCGGCGCGGGTGGAGAACTGCGGGCCTTCCATGCAGACGTACGTACCGCCGCGCTTGCCGACAACGCTGACCTCGGCGCAGGCCTTGGCGAAGACGTCCGAGACGATGGGGCAGACGGGATCGGCGAAGCCTACGTGGCCAACGACGCCTTCTCCGAAGAACGTGGCACTGCGGGAGAATGTGCGGTCGATGAACTGGTCGGGGATGACGAAGTCCGTGGGCTTGTGCTCTTCCTTGAGGCTGCCGACGGCGCTGACGGAGAGGATGCTCGTGACTCCGAGGGACTTCATGGCATAGATGTTGGCCTTGAAGTTGAGCTCCGAGGGGAGGATGCGGTGGCCCTTGCCGTGGCGCGCGAGGAAGGCGACCTTGCGGCCTTCAAGGGTGCCGAGGACGAAGACTTCGCTGGGTGCGCCGAACGGTGTTTCGACGCGGACTTCCGTGACGCCGGTGAGCCCGTCCATGTTGTACAGCCCGCTGCCGCCGATGATGCCGATCTCTGCCTTCGCCAAACCTGTCTCCTAAGAGCGCGTTGCGTTTGCATGCGCCTTGAGCAGTATATCGTTCGCGGGGGTGGAACGAAGTCAGCGGCCGAAGCTGTAGGAGAGCTTGTAGGTGATGCTGTCGGTACCGGGGTTTTCGGGCGCTGTATTGCGGTTGGAAAAGTGGTGGTAGCGGGCTTCGAGGGAGACGGAGCGCTGGTGGTTTTCGGAGCGGAAGAGTTCCATCCCGGCGCCGAAGTCGAAGACGAAGTTGAAGGACTCTGCGTCGGCGACCGGGATGGGACGGCTGGTGTACATGTAGCCTAGCGTGCCGATGAGGAACGGCTGGAGCGGGTGGTGCGTTCGCATCGAATATTTGAAGCCGATGGGAGAAAAAGATTGGCCGAAGGTCCACTGGCGGCCGCAGGTGACGGTGTAAGCCTCGACCGTTGGAGGCGTGCCGGACGGGTAGCCCGGGAATGATAGTTGAATGGTTCCAGGCTGACAAAAACCAATCACCGCGCTCGACGACGGAGGCAGATACGTGACCGGTGTTCCATTGATGCTGAAGTTGCTGATCGTCTCGATGGGGTCGCTCTCGAAAAGAATGGGGCGGAGTTCGATCTGGTAGCCGAGGTCGGAGCCCCAGAAGCCGGCGACACGGCGGGTGTAAGCTCCTCCGAGGTCTGCGAGGATACGCTGCCGTGCGCCGCCGAGCAGAATGTGGCTGGAGGTGGGCGAGTATTCGGCGAAGAAAGTGAAGGTATTCTTGCGGCTGAACGTAACGGCTTGTGGCACGTCCTGGGCAAACGTTGCTGAGGTGCTGGAGACAGCGATGCAGAGCAGAACTCCGCAGACGAAACGGTTCATGCAGGACCTTTAACTTCGGCAGTGACTGATACTTTAGACGATCAACGGAGCCTCTAGAGGTTACTCGATTCCGAGCGACTTCCAAAGTTTATCTGCCTTGGACTTCATTTCAGTGGTCATCGTGAACGTTTTGGGGCACTCGCGCGTAGAGCCTTCGGCAGGTTATTTGCATGTGCACCCATCCCGGCCTTCAGTCCTCCTGCAGGAACAACGCCACCGGCGATACCATCACCTTCAGCTTCCCGAGAGCATCCTGGTGGCAGACTTCAGCACCTCCACCTCGCGCTCGAGGGCAGCCGCCGTTCGAGCAATTTGCGCGTCCACGATCGACCACTCTCTCTGCTCGATCGCTTCACGAACAGCCGGGAGAGTCTTGACGCCGTAGCCCGTGTAGAAGCCCGGCGCGTAGACCATGTTCTCGAACCACGGACGATTAGGGAGGCCGGCGGGATCCGTGAGGGCACGCTCGGTCTTGATCAGCTCTGTATCGACAGCACCGTCGCCACTGACGGCATGCGCGGTAAAGGCCTTCTCATATGCGGCGGCTGCAGCGGTCAGGTCGTCGGACGCCTGATCCAGCGGTGCAAAGTTCAGATAAGGGACCGACGCTTCGAATGGAGGTGGCACGCTCACTTTGTGCGGGTCGGCAGCTGCCGTGTACGCCCCGTCGGCGAGATCCGCATCCCGCTCCTTCGTCTGCGTGCGCATGGTGTCGGCGAGCTTCTTTACCTCGGTCACGTAGTTCTGGACCGTGTCGGCCTCGTCGGTGAACTGGTAGGGGATCACATCGGCGTCGGCCATGCGCATCATCATCGATCCGGCGGTTTGCGCGAGGGCTCGACCGTACGCGAAGTCGGTATCGGAGAAGTGAGTGTACCAATAGAAGTCGTCGTAGATGGAGTGGTATTGTCCTCCGCCCTGATCCTCTCCTCCATAGCCGAGGTTTACGCTCGCAACGCCAAGGTGGTCAATGAACACGGTGTAATCCGAGCCTGACCCAAGCGCACCGATGCGCGTGTCCGGTCGATTGCGATCCACAGCGTGTGATTCCGGCGTCCCGCGCACGCGGTCGGCCAGCCGCTCGCGTTTCCACACGGACATCTTTGTCTCCGGATCTTCGACATCTTCCACAACGCTGTTGATGAAGTTTTCAAGGGAGTGTGAACCCGAGGCGCGGAAGAAGCCGCGACCGTTGCCGTCGGAGTTGAAGTACGCCACGGCGTGTTGTTTTAGCTCGTCGGCATGGTATTCAGCCCACTCGGTGGAGCCAAGCAGCGCTGGCTCTTCGCCGTCCCAGAAGCAGTACAGGATGGTGCGCTGCGGCTTCCATCCCTGCTTCAGTAATTCACCGAGCGCGCGCGCCTCTTCGAGCTCGGGGCTGGCTCCGCTGATGGGGTCGCCTGCACCGTTCACCCAGGCGTCATGGTGGTTTCCACGAATCACCCACTGATCGGGAAACGTTGCACCGGGAATCGTAGCAACCACATCGTAGAGCGGCTTGCGATCCCAGTTGAAGGTGAGCGCGAGATGCGCCATCACCTTGCTCGGCCCGGTCTTGTAGGTGAACGGCAAGCCGCCGCGCCAGTTTTCGGGTACCGTCTGTCCACCGAGAGCTAGCAGGAAAGGTTTCGCATCATCGTAGGAGATCGGCATCACGGGAATCTTTGTGATCGTCTGCACCTTGTCGAGCGGAATCAGTTTGACGCCCGGCTTTGCTCCGATGCCTGGCGTCTGCGGATCGCCCGGATATACCGGCATATCCATCACGCTACCGCGCTGCACCCCCTCCGATGGGCGCATGGGTCCTTCCGGATATGACTCGCCGCGCGTGTAGCCGTCGTCCTTCGGATCGGAGTAGATGAGGCAGCCGACGGCTCCATGTTCCGCTGCGAGTTTCGGCTTGATGCCACGCCACGTTTGTCCATATCGCGCAATGACGATCGCGCCCTTCACGGAGACGCCCATCGCCGCAAGTTGCTCGTAATCCGAAGGCGCACCGTAGTTGACGTAAACCAGTGGAGCCGTCACATCGCCATCGCGCGAGTAGGCGTTGTAGGTGGGTAACTGCTCGCTCTTCTGCCCCGAGGTGGGATCAATCGCGAGCGTTGGCTCTTCCAGCTTCGCGGTGAATTTCGTGGGGCCAAGCAGTTCCAGCTTGCGCGATTTCGGCGTCGGGAAGAGCGCTTCGAACTGCTCAATCTTCGCGTCCAGTCCAAAGGACTTCAGTTGCACGAGCAACCAAACTGCGTTGTCCTTGTCGTATGGCGAACCCACGTGATGGGGGCGCGCGGAGAGGCGTCGCATGTTTTCCCGCAGCCGTGCTTCGTCCGGAATGCCGCGAAATTTCTGCTCCCATTGCACCTCTGTGGCGGAGTGCTCTGCGGTGTATCCGCGCAGCGGAGCAGACGGCGTGGGCTCGATCGCGGCAGCGGCCATGGACAGCGACAGGAGACAAACAGTAAGTCTGCGCATGCGAACATCACCTCACAAAAATGCGGAATCGGGAGACGGATCTTCGGTGGTAGGTGCTAACTAAAGATTGCGGTGTAACTCTGAGTTGTAATAGTCTCCACGCATAGTGTCAAAGCCAATTTCTGACGGATGCTGGTTTTGCATCTGCCTCATGCACCGCCTCCTGCCCGACGGGCGAAGCATCGAGGAGCCCCACCGCATCCTGATGTGAAGCGGTGCTTTTTCCCGACAACCTAGAAGCCCAGAGATTTGCAAAGCGCGTCGACTTTGGATTTGATTTCGGCGGGCATGGTGAGCATCTGCGGCCACTCGCGAGTAAAGCCTTCGGCGGCCCATTTGCGCGTGGCGTCGATGCCCATCTTGCTGCCATAGTTCGGCAGACGGCTGGCGTGGTCGAGCGTATCCACCGGTCCCATGGTGAACTGGATGTCACGCTCCGGGTCGATGTTGTTGCCCACGCGCAGCATCACTTCGGCGACGTCCTGCACGTCGCAGTCCTCATCCACGATGACGATGCACTTGGTGAACATGGCCTGCCCCAGTCCCCAGATTGCGTGCATGACTTTGCGTGCGTGGCCGGGGTAGCTCTTGCGAATACGGACGAGCATGAGGTTGTGCGCGACGCCCTCGGCGGGGAGGTTGATGTCGAGGATCTCTGGGATGGTGAGCTTCATCAGCGGAAGGAAGATGCGCTCGACGCCCTTGATCATCCAGGTATCCTCCATGGGCGGCCTGCCCACGACGGTCGCGCAATAGATCGGGTCCTTGCGGTGCGTGATGCAGGTGATGTGGAAGACGGGGTACTCGTCCTTCAGGGTGTAGAAGCCGGTGTGGTCGCCGAAGGGGCCTTCGGTTCTCAACTCGCCAAGCTCGACGTAGCCTTCGAGAATAATTTCGGCGTGGGCGGGGACGTCGAGGTC
>DATCBR010000148.1:0-18467 GCA_036511765.1 Acidobacteriaceae bacterium
TTGAACGATGGCGACAAAGAAGGCAGACAATACGAAGGCAGCGGGCGCGGAATTGAACTCCAAAACCGCCGACAGGTCCTTTCACAAGACCGGCGCAAAGATCCACGCCATCGTGAAATATCCCGACCCCGTCCTCGCGAAGGTCGGCGCGCCCATCACTGTCTTCGACGCAGCCCTCAAAAAACTCGTCACAGAGATGTTTGAGAGCATGTACGCCGCGGAGGGCATCGGCCTCGCCGCCCCGCAGATCGGTCTCTCGCAGCGCCTCACCGTCATCGACACCTCCTTCCAGAAGAATCCCAAAGACAAACTCGTCCTCATCAATCCCGAAATCGTAGAGACCCAGGGCAAGCAGGTCGAGGAAGAGGGATGCCTCAGCCTCCCCGACATCCGCGAGAAGGTGCAGCGCGCCGCGCGCGTCAAAGTAAAGGCGCAGAACGAAAAAGGTGAGTGGTTTGAAGTCGAAGGCACCGAGCTCCTCGCCCGCGCCCTGCTGCATGAGATCGACCACCTCGACGGCGTCCTCTTCATCGACCGCATCAGCCGCCTCAAGCGCGAACTCGCCCTCCGCAAAATCCGCAAGATGCAGAAGAACGGCGAGTGGTAGCACTTCGTACCGTTCTCGCCCGCTTCGCCTCGTTCGCTTCGCTACGCATCCTCTGGCGACTATGATCTGTGGGTGACAGATATGGCTATCGTCTCCAGTGACGGCAGCGTGGTTCCGATCTCTACTCGTGCTCAACCGCTTCCGTCCATTAATTACCTGGGGCAGTACACGCTCTACCAGACCACCAGCACCGCCAACCTCAGCCTTGGAGTGGATACGACGACGGTGCCAGCGGATTCTACAGCCCCGCAGATAGGAACCACGTACTTCCTCGGCGACAACGTCGGCTCCACACAGTATGAGGTCGCGTCCAGCGGCTGGCCTGTCTACCAGGGCGAGCTGGGAGCCTGGGGCAACGAGCTGCCCACGCCGGAGGTGGATACGCAGTATGGCCCCCTTGGAGGGTCGTACGACAATGCCCAGCAGATGTCGGCAGAAAACTTCAAATTCACCGGCAAGGAGCGCGATACTGAGACCGGCAACGACGCCTCAGATTCCGTTTCGGATTACAAAGTTTCGCAATTTGGCAACGCCGATTTCCTACACAGCAACTATGCGAGTTTGACAATCCAGACATCGCCGGAGGTAACGCAATAGGCCGTAGCTTATATAAATGCACACCCCGACGGAAACTGGAATCTATATAGCAATAACTGCTCTGACGCCTGTACAAGAGTGCTGCATGATATCCAGATTGCAGTCAAGGGGGGCACTCCAACCTCAGTCTTTACCGCCTGCTCGCCTCACACGGGAGCAAGGCGGGACAGCGGCTATTCATAATGGATCGCTTCAACGTAAGAAAAGGTATCGAGTATGGGAAACCAAGCCCTGGAATAGACCCGTTCCGATTTCTGCGGTTATTGGCGCAGCATTGTGAATCTGTGACGACCACTGTCACGGATGCGAACGGGAACACGGTCTCGTCTAGTTCTCACCAGAATTGCCATCAATAGGGAGGGATATGCGCTTACGATTGATCGGGATTTGGATGGCTAAGATCGTTGCGATACTGGTTTGTCTCTTCTCCTACTTTATGACTTTTGGGATCACTTTCTTCGTCCCAGGAGGAGAATTCCCGGAACGGCTTTGGCACTTTGCTGTCTTGCTTGGAATCAGCCTCTTGGTGACGTTCTTGACCGGTGTCCTATTCTGGAAAACACGATCATTCCCTGTCCCTCGCCAAAACTCCATCCGGACGCAAAAGGGCGGGGATTGACACAAGGAGAACAGGTTTCGATAGCGGTCTTCGGTCGAGGGAGCAATTTACGAGAAGACTCCAGCTTCAACTGGTAGAGATTGGCGGGTGGCCCACATCTTACTTTCGCACCACGGAACTGGGTGCCCCACATCTCGATTTTGAGATGTGGGATTGGTTCACCACGGAGCAGGGCACAACGATCATGACCGCCGGCGGGTGCCCACCCACTCCCTCTGTTTCAACTGACGCCAACTGATCGGGTGCGCCATCCATACGTGTTTCTTGCGGACGGGTGGGTTTACAGTGCCTCGTACCGTTCGCCACCCGCTTCGCCTCCTTCCTTTAGCTAGACTAAGCAGGTGGCTGTCTACTCTCTCTCATTCACCGAATCCGAGGTGCTTTCGTGAAGCTCGTCTTCTGCGGAACGCCTCAATTCGCCGTCCCCACATTGGAAGCCGTGATCGCTGCCGGTCACGAGGTCGCGCTCGTCGTCACCCAGCCTGACCGCGCCGCCGGCCGCGGCATGTCGATGCAGCCGCCGCCGGTCAAGCGCGCAGCCCTCGCGCACGGCATCCCCGTTGCGCAACCCGACAAGATCAAAACCAACGCCGGCTTCCGCGCCCAGCTCGAAGCCCTCCAGCCGCAGGCCATCCTCGTCGTCGCCTACGGCCGCATCATCCCGCGATGGATGCTCGATCTCCCGCCCCTCGGCAACATCAACCTGCACGGCTCCCTGCTGCCCAAATATCGTGGCGCCGCGCCCATCCAGTGGGCCATCGCCAACGGCGAACACACCACCGGCGTCACCACCATGCGCATCGACGAGGGCCTCGACACCGGCGACATGCTGCTCGCCCACGCCGTCCCCATCGCGCCAGAAGAGACCGCCGCCGATCTCTTCCTCTCCCTCGCCGCCATCGGAGCCGACCTCATGATCGAGACCCTCGCGAAACTCGACTGCGCTCACATCACGCCCCAGCCACAAGACCATTCCCTCGCCACCCTCGCGCCCATCCTCACGCGCGACGACGGCCGCATCGACTTCTCCCGCGACGCCACGCAGATCTACAACCGCTGGCGCGGCTTCCAGCCCTGGCCCGGCGCCTTTACATCGTTGCGCGGAAAAAAACTGATCGTCCATCGCATGTCGCTGCCCGCACCCCCCGATGCCGCAGCTACCCTCGCCCCCGGCGAACTCCACGTCACCAGCGACGCCATCCTCGCCTGCTGTTCCAACTCCACCGCCATCGCCTTCGAGGAACTCCAGCTCGAGGGCAAGACGCGCATGGCCGCAGCCGAATTCCTGCGCGGCTTCCAACTCCGCTCCGGTGAGAGGCTCGGCGCTTGAACAAGAAGCCCTCGCAATCCCCCACCCGTCCCCGCGCACCACTAAGCGCGCGCCCACCTCGCGCCCCCGCAAATAACCCACCCGCGAAACCCGCGCCCATCTCGCCCGCACGCGCTGCCGCCTTTGAAATCCTCCTCCGCGTCGGCTCCAGCGACGCACACAGCGATGACCTCCTCCACTCCCCGCGCGTCAACGCACTCTCCTCCGACGACCGCAACCTCACCACCGCCCTCGTCATGGGCGTGCTGCGCTGGCAGATCGCGCTCGACGCGCGCATCGCCAAACTGCTCTCGCGCCCCGACCAGCGCCTCGCCGAACCCGTGGCCATCGCCCTGCGCCTGGGCGCGTTCCAGTTGCTGCACATGGACCGCATCCCGCCGCACGCCGCCCTCAACGAAAGTGTCGAGCTCTGCCGCGCCGCAGCCCACCCACACGCCGCCGGCATGGTCAACGCCATCCTCCGCGAGATCGCCCGCCAGTCGCCCACCAACCAAACCGCCCCGCAAACCGCCGCGCGCCGCACACCATTGTTCGAATCTCCCGCCGCCTTTGCCCAGCGCCTCGGCCACCCCGCATGGCTCGTCGAGCGCTGGGTCGCCAACCACGGCCGCGACGCAGCTCTCGCCATCTGCGACTACGACCAGCATGAGGCCCAGCGCGAACCCGACGCCGCAAAGCTCTTCCCCGCTCCCCCCGATTCACTCCCGCACATTGACGACGGCTCCCGCCTCGTCGCCGAACTCGCAGCCGCGGCCCTCGCAGCCGCCGTCTCCATCGCATCCTTAACCACCGCTCCGCGCATCTGGGACTGCTGCGCCGCGCCCGGCGGCAAGACCCTCGTCCTTGCCGACCGCCTCCCACACGCTCACATTCTCGCCACAGACATCAGCGCCAAACGCCTCGCCCGCACCGCCCAGCGCATCGTCTCCACCCCACACGCCGCACGCATCCGCTGCGAAGTGATCGACGCAACCCAACCCTCCTTTCCATCTGGACCGCAATCGAACACCGCCCTCTTCGACCTCATCCTCTGCGACGCGCCCTGCAGCGGCACCGGCACCCTCGCCCGCAACCCGGAGATTCGCCACCGCCTCCAGCCCGAGGATCTTCCCCGCCAGGCCGCCCGCCAGATCGCAATCCTGCGCGGAGCTCTCACTCAACTCGCTCCGGGCGGCCGTCTGCTCTACTCCACCTGCTCGCTGGAGCCCGAAGAGAACGCACACGTCATCGAAACCGTCCTCCGTGAGTCCCCCGATACCATCAAGCTGCTCCCCATCGGCCCTCTGCTCACATCACTTGCCCACGCCGGCATCCTCCCTGCTGACACCGCAACTGCCCTCACTCAGACCGCCATCCGCGACCCGTATCTCCGCACCCTCCCCGGCATCCATCCCTGCGACGGCTTCTTCGCGGCTTTGCTGGAGCGCGCAACCGTGTGATTCCCGCACAACAGTCTGATTCTTTTGCTCCGTCCAGGCATCTCTCACTAAGCATTCCCTTTAATCGGCGCCGTTTACCGCGCAGCAACATTTGGGCCGCTTCTGGGTTCTAAATAACAATAGGAACCGGCAGCCCAAGGCCGCCAGTTCCGCAGGAGAGCAAGCTGGGCCTGCATTGGAGGTTCATCATGCGGTATCTCAAAGTTCTAGCGCTCGCGGCAGCAGTCCTCGTCCCCGCCGCGCTCATGGCCCCGGCGGCAAGCGCCCAGGTGTCTTTCAGCCTCGGCGTCGGCCAGTATTACGATGGCTATGCCTACGGACCTCCTGCCTGCTCCTACGGCTATTACGATTACTCCCCATACGCCTGCGCACCTTATGGCTACTACGGGCCGGAATGGTTCAACAGCGGCATCTTCATTGGCGCCGGCCCCTGGTATGGCGGCGGATACGGCTATCGCGGCGGCTACTACGGTCGCCAAGGCTACGGCTATCGTGGCGGCTATGGTGACCGTAGCGGCTACGCCGGGCGCGGCTATGAAGGCGGAGCACGTGGGTACGGCGGCGGCGGCGCGCGTGGCTTTGTAGGCAACGAGGGCGGTCGTAGTGGCTACTCCGGTGGCGGTGCTCGTGGCGGATACTCCGGCGGTGGCGGCGCTCGTGGGGGCGGCGGCGCTGGCCGTGGCGGATTCTCGGGCGGCGGCGGTCGTGGCGGCGGCGGTGGTGGCCGTGGCGGCGGCGGAGGAAGACGCTAAGCCGCACCTCGAACGATGTTCTCAATGCCCATCCCTTCGGGGGTGGGCATTTTGCTTGTCACCCCATCGCCCGGGGGACCACCGTCAGGAGCCCCAAGCGAGCTAGTAGGGATCAGAACTACAAAACCCGCGTCATTCTGGAGCGTAGCTCCAGAATCTCCGTATTTGGCCCCAACGGAGTAGGAGCGGGCTTCAGCCCGCGGAAACGTCAGTCACCGGATTCGCCGGGCTTCAGCCCCGGGTCGTCTTGCTCACGGGCGGGAACCCCAAACTCGCTTATCCTTCTACTAAGACAGCAACCGCAAAGGAACCGTTGTGCGTAGAAGCGACGCGCTGGCAGAGCTGGAACTAAAAACCGACGCCACCGCCAGCGACATCAAGGCCGCCTATCGAGACCTCGTCAAGGTCTGGCACCCCGACCGCTTCCCCGCCGACGACCGTCTGCGGCTGCGGGCCGAAGAGCGGTTGCGACGCATCAACGAAGCCTACCGCACGCTGGAGTCGGGCGAACCCGATCCCGAAGCACCGCCCGCACCGCCGTCAACCATCCCGCCGCACGCGCACACCGCCGCCCAGGGCGACGCCGCTCTGCGCATCTGGATGTATCTCACGATTCTCGTCCTCACCGTTGCCTTCCTCGCATATGCCGCGGATAGGCATCGCCAGGCATCGCAGGCCGATCGCGAACCGGTCCCCTTCCTGCGGACGTCCGAACCCGCAACTGATCCTCCTCCGCAAGACGACACAGCAACCCCCACCCCGCGCAGCTCACCCAAACCGACCTTGCCCGCACGGGTCACGCCGCTCAGCGAAGCCCAAATGGAACGTATCGAGTCGGCATGTGGCGCATTCTCACCCGCCTCGCAGCAATACGCCATCTGCGTTCAGTCCCATCTGTCCGCAGAGGCAGGATCGCCTCACGCGGTCACCCCGCAACACACCCTCCCCGCTCTCGACGGCCTCACGGCAGACGAGAGGCGTTCCGTCGATCGTGTCTGCGCAACCGATCCCGATTACAACCAGTGCGCCGCCGCCCAGCTCGCAAAGCTGGCAGCCGCCCCGCAAAGGCCGGACCTCTCCCGCCTCAGCCCTCGCGACCGCGCCGCAGTCGACCGGGCATGCTCTTCCGCCCGCGACCACGACGGCCCAGCCGCCCCATCCACTTACGACCGCTGCATCGTGGAGTTCGAACGCATGCTCGCCTCCCACCCCAACTGAGCGGCACCCCAAATTCTGTCAAGCATAGGTGCATAAAGCGGCAAAAAGTGATTTTTTAACAAGCACGCCGTCAATTAGCAAATGGAAAGCAAACATCGGGTATTGGGCGGGTGAAACTCCAGGATCCGGTCTCTGGATTGATCACAGCCGAGACGATGGGAAGACCAACGTCAGCTGGATGGTCATGGGTGGCTTCGCGGGCGCTAATATCGGCACCCAGCTTCACGTAATCGGTCGCGAGAATTGTAAGCTCGCTGCCGGTTGCGGCTCGTGGTTGCTCATCCATTCTAAGTGCGGTATATCGTTTGAGTTCTTCAACGGTAAGATCAGCGCGCGAAACATTGTCACCTAAATGTTTATTGCACGACCCGTATTTGAGAACCTTCACCTCGTTTGCTTGAGGATCGGGCACTAGGTATGGCGCTGTCTTTGCGATTTGACCCGCAACGACTATGAAGCGCGCAGTGATAACTATCGGCTTCGCATCGAAATAGCCTAATACATGTAATTGAGTAACGACCTGGTCTTCGGTTGCGTCCCGCTTATTGATCGCTCCTAAGTCGATTAACCTTTCAAACGTGGATTGCCATAGCGCTGCAGTATTGAGGAGTTGGCCAACGGTCGTGCGCGACTCCGCTGGTTCGAACAGACGTCTCGCGATATCAAGCCCGTCCCATACGACCTCGTTTCGGTCGTTCAATACTTTTTCGGTTCCGTCCATCGTTAGGAGGATATAGGGTGCAGTTTGCCGTAGCTTACACATCTTGCCTGTCGTACCGAGATCATACGATCCGGTAGCAGACGGCCTATCGCTTGTTTCAACGTACTGTGTGTCCTCAGCGATCGCCAGTCGCGGGTCTCTCCATGTCACTATCAGGCAGGTGCCGTGGCTGTAAGAAAACGATTGAAGGTTAGGCGGCGATTGCCCCAGTACGACTATTGTTGGAGTCCATAGCATCGCACCGAAGGTTATCAGAGTGTGTTTATTCATCGTTCCAAATCACCAATATTCGCAACAGTATTTGCAAAGTACCATGGAATTCGAATCGACTGCTCGCCGCGCACAGGAGCTGAAAGACGGAAAATCCTGTCAAGCCCCGGTACTTTCACTTTCCTGCGTAAATCGATGTATGTATGGGTGATATATTGTTTCCGGAAGTGGCACTACAGTTTCCCTCCATTCGTTACAATAGAAGTAAGGTAGTTGAATGAGCACATTTGCCCGGCCATCGCGCCGGGTTTTCGCTTTCCCGGCCATTGCGCCGGGTTTTCGCTCTTAGTCTATGATCGCGCACTCTCCACCGCAAATCTCCAATCAACCCAGCCAATGCCTCGGATACCCCTCAGATACTTCGGATACTTCAGATACTTGGGGATACTTGGCTCGATACTTTTGGCCTCCCAAGCCCTTTGTAAGGGATACTTTGGATACTTAAGTATGGGGGGAGGGGGATACCCGGGACCAGAGGGACAAAAGCCGTGGCTATTCATCCGCTCGGCCGGATGCTAGGTGCCCCAGGTGCCTCGCCTTTGGGCACCTGGGGAGGAAGCCAAGAATCCGCTCGCCTCGAACCTCGCCCCCCTGAACCTCGAACCTCAACTATCATGGAAACCACAATGAGAATTACGTCGAGAACCACCAACGCCTCTCTGCTCTGCGCGGCCCTCTTCGCCGCCGCACAACTTCCGGCCCAGACCGCAAAGCCTGCCGCCCCGCGCACCACCGCCCGCAGCGGCGCCGCAACCCGCACCGCCGCCGCAACCAACGTCTCTCACGCTCCAGCCGGCGGCTGCATCACGATTCCCGACCTCTCGCCGAAGATTCCCTCTCTGCCCGCCGGTTCTTCCTGCCCCAAAGCGCTCTACACCATCACCACCGTGCCCGATGTCCGCCTCGAGTACGTTAATCCCGTCGAAGGGGATCTCGCGAAGACCCTCGGTCTCGAGTCCTCCAGCTTCACCCTCGCTTACATAGACACAAAAGCCGGCTCAGGCCCGTTGGCCCTGCCGAACAAGTACTACACCGTCAAATACACCGGCTACCTCGCCGACGGCAGCGTCTTTGACGCCTCCGACAAGCATCCCGATACGGCCGATGGCATCACCTTCCAGGTCGGCGCGCACCAGGTCGTCGCCGGATGGGACACCGGCTTCGCCGGCATGCACCTCGGCGGCAAGCGCCGTCTCTTCATTCCCTTCCAGCTCGCCTACGGCCCCAGTGGCCGTCCGCCCACCATCCCCGCCCGCGCCGAGCTCATCTTCGACATGGAGCTGGTCAGCCAGAGCGACACCCCACCCGCGCCGAAGACGCCGCCCGCGCCTCCCGCAGCAACAATGCCCAAGCCCGCTGCCACTGCACCCGCAAGCGCGCCTGCCGCACCAGCCACAACTCAGCCCGCCACACCACCGGCCACGGAAGCCAGGTAAGTTTCACCGGTCCGCGCCTGCACCGATCGACGAGCGCGGACCATCTAAACCGGGTGCCCATTCATGCGCGATCGTTTGAGAGCGCGCATGGGTGGGGTGAACAAAGCTCATCCATGAACAAGGTCCGACCGCTCTTCCCCTATCTGCGCCGTTACTGGAAGCACCTCGCATGGGGAGCAGTCGCCGTCGTCGCCTATAACGTCGTCCGCGTGCTGCTGCCGCTCATCGTCGGCCACGCCGTGGACGACATGCAGCACAATGGCATCACCGAATCGCGCATCGTCTACCACGCGCTGCGGCTTCTGCTCGTCGCCGCGCTGGCCGGCGTCTTCCTCTACATCACCCGCCAGGTCATCATCGGCGCCTCGCGCGAGATCGAGTTCGATCTCCGCAACGACATGTTCCAGAACCTCTCCCGCCAGTCCGCCGGGTATTACCATACGCACCGCACCGGCGACATCATGGCGCGCACCACCAATGACCTCAACGCCGTCCGTCAGCTCCTCGGCCCCGCCATCATGTATTCCGCCAACTGCCTCGTCTTCACCGCCGCGGCCCTTCCCTTCATGATTCGCATCAGTCCAAAGCTCACGCTCTGCGCCGTCGGTCCGCTTCCGCTCGCCTCTGTCCTCGTGCAGGCCTTCGGCCAGCGCATCCATCGCCGCTTTGAGCGCATCCAGGCCCAGTTCTCCGACATCTCCGCCCAGGCGCAGGAGAACTTCTCCGGCGCGCGTCTCATCCGCGCCTTCGCCCAGGAAGACGCCGAGATCGACCGCTTCGAAACCGCCAACCGCGAGTACATCGCGCGCTCGCTCCACCTCGTCCGCCTCATGGCCATGCTCTGGCCCTCGCTCGAAGTGGTCCTCGGCCTCGGCCTCGTCATCACGCTGCTGGTAGGCGGCCACATGGTCATCCTGCACAACCAGGACCCGCGCGCCGGAATCAGCCTCGGCGAGTTTGCATCTTTCAACGTCTACGTCGTCCAGCTCTTCTGGCCCATGATCGCCCTCGGCTACGTCGTCAACCTCTTCCAGCGCGGCACCGCCTCCGTACTGCGCATCGACGAGCTGCTCAAGCAGCAGCCCGAGATCGCCGACGCACGCGTGACTGCCAACGAAGATCGAGCTTCCGAGGATCATTTGTCATTCCGCAGCGAAGCGGAGGAATCTGCTTCTCTACCCAGACAGCTCACCGGCTCCATCACCTTCCGCAACCTCAGCTTCAGCTATGCCACAGGCCCAGAAGTCCTGCACAACATCAACCTTGAAATTCCAGCCGGATCTTCGCTCGCCATCGTCGGCCCCACGGGCTCCGGCAAATCCACTCTCGTCTCGCTCATCCCGCGGCTCCATGACGCTCCCGAAGGGACAGTGCTGATCGACGGCCTCCCCATCCGACGGCATGCGCTCGACGACCTGCGCCGCGAGATCGGCTTCGTCCCGCAGGAGACCTTCCTCTTCTCCTCCACGATCGCCGAGAACATCGCCTTCGGCCGCCCCGACGCGACCGCACTTGAGGTCCTCGATGCTGCCACCATCGCGCACATCGCCAACGAAATTCTTGAGTTTCCCCGCGGCTTTGAGACCACAGTCGGTGAGCGCGGCATCACCCTCTCGGGCGGGCAGAAGCAGCGCACCGCCATCGCGCGCGCTCTGGTCCGAAACCCGCGCATCCTTATCCTCGACGATGCGCTCGCGTCCGTCGACACCGATACCGAGGAGAAGATCCTCTCCGGCCTGCGCGAAGCCATGCGCGGCCGCACCACCATCTTCATCTCGCACCGCATCTCCACCGCGCGCAACGCGGACCGCATCGCTGTACTGGTCGCCGGTCGCATCGCCGAGCTGGGCACGCACGACGAACTGATCGCGCGCAACGGCTTCTACACCGCCCTCGCCGAGAAGCAGCAGCTCGAGGAAGAGCTTGCCGTCACCAGCTGAGCTTCCACGCCCGAACGCGCCGTTAACGGAACAAAGGACAGCCGCAGCCGTCCTTGGTTCGAATCCTGATTGAGAGCCGGGCGCAGGAATCAGCCCGGGTTGAAGTGACCGATGACTGAAGGTTTAGAGAGGCTGAACGTCGGACGCCTGCCAGCCCTTCGGTCCCTTGACCACGTTGAACTGCACAGCCTGACCCTCTTGGAGGCTCTTGAAGCCGTTCGAATTGATCGCCGAGTAGTGCACAAACACGTCCTCGCCGTTCTGACGGCTGATGAAGCCAAAACCCTTGGCATCGTTAAACCACTTCACTGTTCCCTGTTCCATTGTGTTGATTTTCCTTAGTGCTGAATGTGCCGCGTGATCCAAATCGGCGGTCGGCGATGCTTAAATCGCCGGGAAACCAATCTGTTTCAAACGATGGGTGAAGGTTAGCACAGCTGACAAGAAAAATGTACAAAAATTGTCAATAGGCAGATTTGCACAGAAAACAGTGCAAACAGCCACGTTTTTCGCCGCGTCTACACCCGTTCAGAGGACTTCGGGCCATAGTGCAGGTGCTCCTGCACGATCTCTTCCGCCCGCGCCAACACCTCGACCAGGGTCAGCGTGGTCGAGTCGATCACCACGGCATCTTCGGCAGCCCGCAGCGGCGACTCGGCCCGGCTACGGTCGCGGCGGTCACGCTCCCACATCTCTTCGAGCACCGCATGACGAGCACGCTGCTCCTCTTCCGTTGCCGGCTGCGCATTGGTTGGCTGTGCTCTCTCTCCGGGCCCGACCTGGCGGAATCGCCGGTTGCCGCGCACCTCGGGCGCTGCATCCAGAAAGATCTTCACCTCGGCATCCGGAAAGACCGCGGTGCCGATATCGCGCCCTTCCATCACCACGCCACCCGCCGCGCCCAGCGCTCGCTGATGCTCGACCATCCATGTGCGTACGCGGGGATGCACGGATACCTGCGAGGCCGCGGAGGTCACGTCAGCCTCACGAAGCCGGCGCGACACGTCGAAGCCATCCAGCAGCACACGGTTGCCATCCGGCTGCGGTTGCAGCTCGATGCGCGTCTCGTCGGCCAGCGCGAGGAGCGCGGCCTCCTCTTCAAAGCCGATGTCGCTCTGGATCGCCTTCAGCCCCAGCGCTCGATACATCGCACCGGTCTCCAGGTTCAGGAAGCCGAACCGCCGCGCCAGATGCGCTGCCAACGTACTTTTGCCGGCACCCGCGGGCCCGTCGATGGCGATCACCGGGCGCGCGCGTTTTGCGGTCGCGGCATCGGCAGCCGATTGCATCTGCGCGCTGTCGCCGCTCATGCCTCTTTGTCACCCTGCGGCCGTGATGGCTTCGTGCCGCGCGGCCCCGTCGGCCGGCCGAAAGGCTTCTTCGCGCCAAACTTCTTAGGGCCGAATTTAGCGCCGCCGAAGCTCTTGCCACCGAACTTCTTTCCCGCTCCACCAGCCGGACGACCAGGACCAGCACCCTCGCCACGAGGCTTGCCGGCAAACGATCTTCCGCCAGGCTTGGAGAAGGGCCTCTTTCCACTGAATCCCCCGGGCCCACTCTTTGCGCGATCGTCCGATTCAGCCCGTTTGGCGAACGGCTTCGGCTTGCCGAATGGCTTTGGCTTGGACTCGCGCGTGTCGCGATCGCCACGCGAGGAAGCTTCACCCCGAGGCGCAAAACGGTCGGAGCGGACAAACGGCTTGCGGGCCGCAGGCCTCTCGCCCCCGCGATCGAACGCCTTGCGCGGCGGGCCGGACCTGTCGAATGGCTTGCGTGGCGACCGCGAGTCGCTGGACCGGTCGAAGGGCTTCCGCGGCGGACGACTGTCGCTCGATCGGTCGAACGGTTTCCGAGCCGTGGGCCTGTCCCCTCCACGATCGAATGCCCTGCGCGGCGGACGGCTGTCGCTGGATCGTTCGAACGGCTTGCGGGCCGCAGGCCTGTCCCCTCCACGATCGAATGCCCTGCGCGGCGGACGGCTGTCGCTCGATCGATCTGCAAATTTGCGTGGTGCGCGGTCCTCAGCAGATCGGTCGAACGGCTTGCGCGCCGGACGCGAGTCGCTGCCCTCTCGTTTCACAAACGGACGCCGCTCACGATCCGGCTTTCCATCCAGTCGTTCCGGTCGCACAAACCGTGGTCTGCCCTCACTGGCCGATCCATCCGCCGGTTTGAAGCTACGGCGCTCGCCAGAGGGACGCGCGCGCTTGCCATCGCGAATCGGTGGTCTGCCTTTTGCATCGCGAGGCGTGAACGACCGCTTCTCGCCGAACGGTTTGCGCGCCTCGCCAAATGGCTTGCGCTTCTCTCCAAGCGGCCTGGACGCGAACTTCGACGGCCTGGCCTTGGCCAGTTCACGGTCTCCCGTCGGTTTACTGCGCGGCTTGAACTTCACAATGCGGGAGCCGGATTCTGTCTGCGGGCTGGCAGGAGTATCGCCCTGATCGCCACTCTCAGCAGGCAGTGCCTGTTGGGCTTCGCCGGCAGCGGCCACGCCCGCCATTCCGTCCGCTTCAGCAGGGGCAACGGGACGTGGCATCTCTTCGGTGAAAAACGCGTGCGGATCGCCGGCGACATGCAATACAGTCCTGCCTTCGATTGCGACCGTCGCCAGTTGCTGCGCCGCAAGCAACGCATGCAGCACATCGCGGACCCGCGATCGCGCCGCCAGCGGCGACAGGAAACTCTCAATCTCGTCCTCGCTCGCGACAATTGACTGACCGAGATAGAGCGATATCAGCGCGGAGAGCGCCGTCGGCTGGCCGGCATTGGCGCCGGCCTTGATCTGCTTGTTCAGCCGTGTGCTCGCAAGCTCCCACAGCGTCGCGCGCCCATCCAGTTGCGGCAGCGGCAGCACACGCAGATGCATCCACAGCTCGCCCAGCGCGCGCAGCACGGCGGCCTCGGTGACCTCTTTGCCCAGCTCGCGCACGAGATCATACGCCGATGTTGGCCCGTGTTGAGCGAGTGCCTCATACGTGGCGATGGCAAGGTGCGAGACCTTCGCAGGACCGACGGCCTGCGGCGGCTGCTTCCATGCCTTGTCCCCACGCAGGGTAAAGATGTACGAGAAGACCTGTGCCGAAGCGATGAAGTCCGGCGCGTCGCTTGGCTGACCGACGACGGAACCGACTCCGAGCAGGTTCAATGGCACGGCAAGCCCCTCCGCTACCAGGCGTGCCAGCAGCTCGCGCGCAGGCGCGGTCTCCTCCAGAGTGGGAGTGGCATTGGTTGCGCCGAGCACCGCTTCCACAAACGACGGTGCAGGAGCGGCGATCTGCGGGCGCGGCGTGAAGAGCGCCAGACCTGTCGCGGTGAGAAAGCTGCGCGCATTCTCGATGGTCAACAGCGCCTCGCCCTGCTGGTGCCATTGTCTGCGTCGTGCAGTCTCAAGCCGCTTCGCGGCCGTTACTTCGTTGTTGTCCGGGAGATTCAAAGGGGAGATGCCTTCCTGCTATGCGCGCCGGTTCGTGCAGGGCCAAAATGCCCTGCGCAGCCGCAACTTGTGCTCACTAGATACGCTGAAACGCGCGCTGTATGTCTCTATGAGAATACCGCAATGCGATGGGGCGCCCATGCGGACAGCTGGTTGGATGCTCCGTCTTTGCCAGCTCCGCAAGCAGCCAGTCGATCTTCTTCGGCTCCAGCGGCATGTTCACTTTGATGGCCGCGTGGCACGCGATGGACGCAGCGATACGCCGCTGCCGAGCCTCGGCGTTCTCCACCTGCTGCTCGCGCTCGGGCACTCCGAGCACCTCTTCCAGCATCCGCTCCAGCTCGCGGCCTTCGAGACCGACTGGAGCAGCCTTGATCGCCAGCGTGCGTGGGCCGAACGGCTCCGCCTCAAAGCCGTTGCGCTCCAGCTCCTCTGCGATCTCCGCAAAGCGCACCATCTGCGCGGGCTGCAAGTCAACCAGCACAGGCATCAGCAGACGCTGCCGCTGTACCTGCTCCACCTTGCGCTCGCGCATGATCTTCTCAAACAGCACGCGCTCATGCGCCACGTGCTGATCGATGATCCATATGCCCTCGTCGTTGACAGCAAGGATGAAGGAATCGCGCAACTGCCCCAACGGCTTCAGGGTGCCAAGAGCATTCAGTGTGACTTCGGGCGAGTCCGGCGCGAAGGCGGATTCGGATTCGGTGGCCTCTGCGGCGACGTTTGACGAGTGATTGCCAGCACCATTCTGCGCTGCGCCAGAGTCCTCATAGCCGACGGCGATGCCATTGCCGGAGAACGCAAAGCGTCCCGGAGATTCCGGTACGGCCTGTGCGCGCAGCGTGAATGCCTCGACATCCGCTGCACTGGGCGCGCCTTCCGATTCCGGCATCTCCCGCGGCCCGAACACAGGGTCTGCCGGCGCCCCGGGCATCGGGCTTACGTCGATCAACAAGGACGCGCTTGCTGTCGCAGCGGAGTGCAGCGCCGTCGCGAAGCTCGCCGCCGGCCGTGCGTTCATCAGCGTAATGCGCACTGAGTCGCGGATGAAGTCATGCACGAATGAAGACTGCCGAAAGCGCACCTCGGTCTTGGCTGGATGCACGTTCACGTCCACCTCGTGCGGCGGCATCTCCAGAAACAGCAGGACGACCGGAAATGACGTAGGCGGGATGACATTGCGGTATGCCTCGCTGAGCGCGTGCAGCACCACGCGGTCCCGCACCAGCCGGTGGTTCACGAAGACGTAGATGGAGTTGCGATTCAGCTTCTGCAACTCCGGCTTGGAGACAAAGCCCGTGATACGCAGCGCGCCCGGCTCCGGCGGCGTGTAATCTGCCTCGCGCTTCCACGGCGGCGGCTCCGGGATGCCCGTCCGCGCGAAGTCCGTCTCGGCAGTTGTGGGCAGCATCAGGGCTGCGGTTTCGCGCCCGAATATCTGATAGAAACGGTCACCGGCGCCAGCCACCGCTGGCGCAGTCAGCAGGGCCTGGGTCGCCGAGTGCAGTTCGATATGCCGCTCTGGGTGTGCCAGCGCATAGTGCGTCACCAGCGCCGCGATGTGCGCCAGCTCCGTCTGCTCTGACTTCAAAAACTTGCGCCGGGCGGGCGTGTTGTAGAACAGATCGCGCACGGCAATCGTGGTGCCTGCCGGCATGCCGGCGTCTTCAACGCGCAGAATTTTGCCTCCCGCGATCTCGACTACGGTCCCGGCCTCTTCCGCCGTCTGCCCGTCGGCATCTGCCGCGCGCGTCTCCAGCGTCAGCCGCGAGACGCTCGCAATCGACGGCAGCGCCTCGCCGCGAAAGCCCAGCGTACGGACTTGCAGAAGGTCGTCGGAGGTGCGCAACTTCGAAGTTCCATGCCGCTCGAATGCCAGCAGCGCGTCGTCCCTCACCATGCCGCAGCCGTTGTCCACGATGCGGATCAGCTTGCGGCCGCCGCCTTCGACCTCGACGCGAATGCGCGTGGCGCCGGCATCGAGCGAGTTCTCCAGCAGCTCCTTGACGACGGATGCGGGGCGCTCGACCACCTCGCCGGCGGCGATCTGGTTGGCCACCTGGTCGGACAGAATGCGAATGCGTCCCATGGCTCGATTCTAGGCCGCGGCGTGGCGAGGAAAACGCGGTCAATGGGCTGCGATCTGGATCGGGACTACTTTGGATTGGAGAAGTCCACCTTCGGCGCCTCGCGCGAGCTCTGGTCCGCCGAGTAATACACGTTCTTCACGTGATACCCCGACATATTGGCCCAGATGCTGTTCGGGAACTGCTGAATGTAGACGTTGTAGTCCTGTACGGCAGCGTTGTACCGGGTGCGCGCCACTGCGATGCGGTTCTCCGTGCCTGCCAGCTCGTCCTGCAAGCGCATGAACTGGTCGTTGCTCTTCAGTTGCGGATAGTTCTCCTGCATCCGCATCAGCGGCAGCAGCGCGACGTTCAGGCGGTCGTTCGCTGCCAGCTTCTCGTCCGGAGTCTGCGCCTGCAGCAGTCCCGAGCGCGCCTTGGCGATGTTATCCAGCACCGTCTCTTCGACGTTTGCGTAACCTTTCACCGTGGCAACGAGGTTCGGGATCAGGTCGGCGCGGCGCTGCAGGTCCACATCGATGTTCGAGAACGACTGAGTGACCGCCTGGTCCTTCACGACCATCGTGTTCTTGGTCGTTACATAGCTGCCGAAGGCAAGAATCACCACCAGCACAATCAAGCCAACCACGCCCAGCACTGCCCACAATGCTTTCATCGCTTCGTGTTCCTCAACTTTCTTCGCATCCATCCGGCAATACGCCGGTTTGCTGTTGCTTGTTCCCTACGGTTCTCCTGCAAAACTATCCTCTCAGAAATCCCCGCTGGCTCCGCCACCACCGGAGCCGCCGCCAAATCCGGCCCCGCCGTCCCCTCCGCCGCCACCGCCAAAACCGCCACCACCCCAGCCACCGCCTCCACCACCGCCGAGCATGTTCAGCAGGAAGAAGAACAGCAGCCCGGCATGGCCGCTGCGGATCAAGGCGCCCAGGACAAAGAGGATGACCAGCCCAAAGAGAAGCGCAGGGATGGGGCTGATGTGAATCTGAGCTTGCGGTTGTCTATCGTAAACCTGGTCCTGCGGCACGCGGCTGGTGTCCAGCGTAACGTTGGCATCGGCGGCGATGTCCTGCGCCAGTTCATCCGCGGCCACTGTAATCGCCTGATCATAGTTGCCATTGTGCAGATAGGGCTGCATGTCGCGGCCGATATCGCCCACCTTGGCGTCGTTCAGGATTCCCTCGAGACCGTAACCAACCTCGATGCGGTACTTGCGCGGGTTCAGCGAGACGATCAGCAGCAGGCCGCGGTCGGTGCCCTTCTCGCCGATCTTCCACCTGTCCTCGAGCGCAGTGGCGAACTCCTCGATCGATGGCTGCGCGCCGGACTTGTCTGGATCAATTGACCTGAGGGTGACAACCTCAATGCGCGCCTTCGCCTTGAGGTTCAGCTGCGTCAGCAAATCTTCAATGTTTGCGGAAGTCTGGGGGGAAAGAATCCCCGCGAAGTCTTCAACGTGAGTGTCGGGATGCGCCGGGAGGGCGGCCACCGTCTCGGCGCGCAGTCCATTCGCAAGCGCCAGGAGAACGATACACCACAGCCATCGCACCATCCGCGCCATTCCATCCATTCTACTCTTGTGTTTCAGTCAAATTTCCTGCGCTCGACTCGCCCGGCAACGCAAAAGGAGGGCCGGTTGGCCCTCCTTTTGTTGAATCCAGCCGAAGCTCAATGTGCCGCGCTGGCAGAGGTGGCGTTTGGTCTTTGAGGACGTGGGAGAGCGATACCCGCTTCGTTGGCCGTCTTTCCAATCAGGCCAAGATGTTCGCGCATCACACCCAGCGCTTTAATCACTTCGGATTGCAGATCCTGATCGACTGCTATCGAAGCCTCCATGCGGAAGTTGTGGACCTCTTGCCAATGGCTCTTTGCAAGATAGACCACATATTCGTTGTCGAAGTCTTTGCCGCTCAGACCGTTCAGCTTGTCGTATTCAGCTTGCTGTTCCCGACTCAGCTTCTTTGGCACCATCACACCCATGGTATCGGCCACAGAACCCAGATCTTTCGTCATCT
>DATCBR010000149.1:0-6843 GCA_036511765.1 Acidobacteriaceae bacterium
CACCATGCAGCAGCAGTACCTCGACGGAGCCATCACCAACGGTGAGCGCTCCAACAAGGTCATCCAGATGTGGTCCGGCGTCACCGAGCGCGTCGCCGATGAGATGTTCAACAACATGAAGAAGGCCGACAAAGAAGGCGCCATGAACCCGATCTACATCATGGCGGACTCCGGCGCCCGCGGCTCCAAGCAGCAGATCCGCCAGCTCTCCGGCATGCGCGGCCTCATGGCCAAGCCCTCCGGCGAGATCATCGAGACCCCCATCACGGCCAACTTCCGTGAGGGCCTCACCGTGCTGCAGTACTTCATCTCCACGCACGGCGCGCGCAAGGGCCTGGCGGACACCGCACTCAAGACCGCGGACTCCGGCTACCTCACACGCCGCCTGGTCGATGTGGCGCAGGACGTCATCATCTCCGGACACGACTGCGGCACCGTCGAAGGCATCTACGTCACCCCGATCATCGAAGCCGGCGAGACCATCGAGCCCCTGCGCGACCGCATCATCGGCCGCGTCAGCCTCGAAAAACTCAAGGACTACGAGGGCAAGACCATCGTCGACGTCAACCAGGAGATCGACGAGGACCTCGCCTCCGCCGTTCAGGCCGCGGGCATTGAGCGCGTCAAGATCCGCTCTGTGCTCACCTGCGAGTCCAAGCGCGGCGTCTGCATCCTCTGCTACGGCCGCAACCTCGGCTCCGGCAAGATGGTGGAGATGGGCGAGGCGGTCGGCGTCATCGCCGCGCAGTCCATCGGCGAGCCCGGCACGCAGCTCACCATGCGCACCTTCCACATCGGCGGCACCGCGTCGCGCGTCTCCGACGCCTCGCACCTTGAGGCCAAGAACGCCGGCAACGTGCGCTTCATCAACCTGGTCACCGTCCGCTCAAAGGACGGCAGCCTGGTCGCGATGAACCGCTCCGGCTCCATCGCCATCATCGATGAGAAGGGCCGTGAACGCGAGCGCTACGCCATCGTCTACGGCGCCAAGCTCAAGGTAGAGGAGGGCGCAAAGGTCACACTCGGCACGACGCTCGGCGAGTGGGACCCCTACACCTTCTCGCTGCTGACGGAGATTGCCGGCACCGTCCAGTTCAAGGACCTGCAGGAGGGCGTCACGCTCAACGAAGAGGTTGACGAGGTCACCGGCCTCTCGCGTCTCGTCGTCGCCGACTCGCCCGACGAGAAGCGCCAGCCCGCCATCCTCATCAAGGGCGCGGCCGGCAACAAGCGCTACCTCATGCCCTCGCGCGCCCATCTCATGGTCACCGACGGCGATGAGCTCTTCCCCGGCGACATCCTCGCCAAGATCCCGCGCGAGACCACCCGCACCAAGGACATCACCGGCGGTCTGCCGCGCGTGGTCGAGCTCTTTGAGGCCCGCAAGCCCCGCGATCCGGCAATCATCTCCAAGATCGACGGTGTCGTCCGCTTCGGCGAGATCTCCAAGGGACAGCGCAAGGTCTACGTCACCGCGGACAACGGCCAGGAAGAGGAGTACACCGTGCCGCGCGGCGTCTACATCAACGTGCAGGAAGGCGAGCGGCTGCGCGCCGGCGATGCTCTCATCGACGGTCCACGCAACCCGCACGACATTCTCGAAGTCCTGGGCGAGCGCGCGCTGCAGCAGTACCTCGTCAATGAGATCCAGGAGGTCTACCGCCTGCAGGGCGTCGCCATCTCCGACAAGCACATCGAGACCATCGTTCGCCAGATGCTGCGCTGGGTCAAGATCGAAGAGGTCGGCGACTCCAACTTCCTGCTGGAGCAGCAGACGGACCGCTTCCGCTTCAACGAGGAGAACGAGCGCGTGCTCAAGAGCGGCGGCCGTCCGGCCATCGGCAGGTCACTGCTGTTGGGAATTACAAAAGCATCGCTCTCCACTGACTCGTTCATCTCGGCGGCCAGCTTCCAGGAGACCACCCGCGTGCTTACCGAAGCCTCGATCAACGGCTCGATCGACACGCTGCGCGGCCTCAAGGAAAACGTCATCGTCGGACGCCTCATCCCGGCCGGCACCGGCATGGAGCACTACCGCAACGTCGCGCTCTCTCCGGAGCTCGAAGCGGCAGCGGCTCAAGTGCAGCAGGAGGTCGCATCCGCCATCGAAGCCGAGGAGCGCGAACTCGAACTCATGCGCATGGAAGGCGAACAGGAAGAGCTCGCCGCGGAGTAGGTCCTTTGCATCATCATGATAACGAAAGGAGCCGAAAGGCTCCTTTCGTTGTTTACGCAGAGACACTATTACGGAGAGTTTGTATTGGGAGGATCAAGCTGCGCCGCCTTTGCTTTGCGAATTAAATGCTGGGCAAAAACCAACAACTCAAGCGCGACTTCCTGATCCTCTACCCAGTCGAATTCGTGAGCCACAGGGTTACGGATGCCGAGCATCGCCCCAGAAAAGAGCCGGTGATAACCCTTCTGTTCATCTTGCTCGGACTGACTCTGGCGCGAGCTCCAGTGAAGCATTGGCGCATTTGGACTGAAGACCTTGTCCATCAATTGTGTTCCAGACAGAACTTGCTCACCTGATTTGTCACCGACAACCTTGTCGACTGCCTTATACGCCTCTTGAACTGCAAGCGAATAGTGACCGGAGGCAAAAAGATCACGCGAAACGGCTTCAATTTCCTGCTCTGTGATGGTTATGGCGAATGCATTATTGCCGGCGCTGTCCTCGGTTGATGTAGGCAACGCAAGCATCCGCGGTGCTGGTAGGGCCAACACTGACCTTGCCAAACCGAGTTCAAGTACGAATTCTTGAAACCCTCGAAGGGAATCAACGAACCTGCGTATCATCGAGATACCGCTTCATAGCCGAAAAAATGGCTTCAATCTGCTCAGTGCCCGCATCGGCTCCGATGTGTATCTGCACGTTTACGTTCAGAGGGATGCTGTCAGTCGGCGCATTGCCCTGCCGTCCCCTACCTTGCTCCTTACCGCTCGGGACCGACGGACGCCTTTGCCCCACCGGACGTTCGGGCATCGTAACGCTGCCGTCGGCGTTTGCCTTCGGCTTCGGGACAGTTCGAACCGGCGACTCGTTGGGATCCTTCGAGCCAATCAGGAAGTAAGTAGCCGCCTTGTTTCCGGCCGCACCTTGACCCAATCCCTCGCGCATGAAGAAACTTGTCGCTTTTTGTCGGTCACCCTCTTCGTGAGGGGCTAGGTCCAGCAAAGCCTGAGGATAAACCTTCCTCACCAGCTTCTCGACAGCGCCGTGGTAGGACGAATCGAGCCGCCACTCCAACGCCAATGATGTCGCTTTCTTTTCGTCATTCAAAATCCCAACGGATGTTAGTTCGGCTACATACTGTCTCGCCGCCGCCTCTTGAACGTTAAGCTGAATCGCCAAGAATCGCTCATCAAATACAGCGCCTGGTGTCCGATTCAGAATGGCCCGCACTCCCCACCAAACAGTCCTAGGGATTTGAGGAAATCGATTCTTTTCATTTTCTGGCATGAAAAAACCTCTCAAAAGCAAAGATACAGCGAAGAGTATAGCACGGTGCAGTATAGTAGGGAAATTGTACTCAATAAATCCACACAGGCTAGGATGGCTTTTCCAGCCATAAATGAACTGTAACTCATTGCAATGGGACTCTAGCGCAGACAACTCCCACACCATTGCTTTTGGATCCCGCGCTAGACGGGCGTCGATCCTCGCCGGCTTTCCGTGCCTTTCCCGGCACCCGTCCCACCTTTTCCCAATTCCACACACGCCGCCGCCCGTACGATGGCTTTCCCGGCAATCGCTGGAATTCACGCCATCCGAGCACGACATGAAGACTATCGCCCTTTGCATTTTCTTCGCAGCCACTGCACTACACGCACAGAAAGCCGCGCATCCCAGCGTCTGGCAGCCGTCCGCCGGCCACACTCAGATTCCCATCTGGCCCGGCACGCCGCCGGACTTGCAGCATGTTGACGGCCCGGAGAAGGTAGAAGCAGACAACGATCCAAAAGAACTGGTTGCCGGCAGGCCGTGGCTTTACGTCAGCGACGTCACCCGCCCTACCATGACCGTCTACTCGCCAATACACAACAACACCGGCGCGGCGGTCGTTGTCTTTCCCGGCGGCGGGTATGAGATCCTCGGCATCGACCTCGAAGGCACCGAGGTCTGCGACTGGCTCACCGCCAAAGGCATCACCTGCATCCTGCTGAAGTACCGCGTGCCCGCTCCGCACAAGACCCAGTACTGGGGTGCCTATCCCGAGTCACCCATCGCGCTTGAAGACGCGCAGCGCACCATCGGCCTCGTCCGGCTCCACGCTGCCGAGTGGCACGTCGATCCGCACAAGGTCGGCGTGCTCGGCTTCTCCGCTGGCGGCCATCTCGTCGCCGCCACCAGCGTGCACACTGACCGCATTTATTCACCCATCGACGCCGCCGACAAGCTCTCCTGCCGCCCCGACTTCGCCGTCGCCATTTATCCGGGACATCTCTACTTCGGAGACAAGCAACTTACCGATCCCAAACTTAACCCGGACATCGCCGCGCATCTCACGAAAGATGCTCCACCGACCTTCATCCTGCAGAATGAAGATGACAACGTCGACGGCGTCAATCAATCGCTCGTCTACTACATCGCACTTAAAAACGCCGGCGTCCCCGCCGAGCTGCACATCTACGCGCAGGGAGGCCACGCCTTCGGTCTGCGCCCCACAAAACTTCCTGCGACCCGTTGGCCAGCCCTTGTCGAACTGTGGCTGGGCACCATCGGCATGATTGATCGATAAGCGGGCTAGATAACCTAACCGCTTGGGTTTGTGGTATTCTTCTTCCGTGCCGACCATCCTGAGACTCAGCGGCTACCGCGTCATCATATACACCAGCGACCACCGCCCAGCGCATGTACACGTGCGCGGCGCGGGGAAGGAAGCGCTCTTCTATCTCAACTGCCCCGACGGCCCGCCCGAAGTGCGCGGCAACTTTCGCTTCAATACCGGCGAACTGACGCGCATCCAGGTGAAACTCATACCGCACGTCGTTGCTCTCTGCGCGGCATGGAAGGAGATGCATGGGTATAACTAGTAAGGAATTCAAGGAAGCGGGCGAGCGCATGGAGGCGCTCCGCGCCAGCACCCCTTTTGCAACTGCGGCCCACTACGACCGCAAATCAAGAAATGTAATCATCAAACTCTCCAACGGTCTCGGCATCTTCTTCTCGCCGGACGATGCTCAGGGTTTGGAAGGAGCGACTGCCGCGCAACTCAGCGACGTGGAACTCACTCCATCCGGACTGGGCCTGCACTTCGAAAAACTCGACGCCGATCTTTGGATCCCCGCGCTCCTCGAAGGCGTCTTCGGCTCGCGTAAATGGATGGCCGCCCGTCTGGGAGCCAAGGGAGGGAAGTCGCGCAGCTTGCCCAAGCGTGCCGCCGCCCGCGCCAACGGAGCGCTCGGCGGCCGTCCTCGCAAAGTCGCCGCGCGCTAGCCTGCAGCAACGAAAACGGACCGCCCTTAAACGAAAACGCCAGAAGCCTCGCGGCCTCTGGCGTTTCATCCTTGACGGAGCCCTACAGTTTAGCTGTCCTTCGTGCCCTGCGGCGCTGCCTTCGGTCCGGCTTGCGCCTCGCCTCCAGCCCTGCCTCGAACCAGCTTTGCAGCCGGCCCTCCTGGACCCGACTCTCCAGCTCTCCTCGTCTGCCTGCCCTGCGGCGCTGCCTTCGGCTTTCGCCTCCGGCCCTGCCTCAGATCGGCCTTGCGGCCGGTCCTTGAGACTTGCATCCGAATCTCGTTGCCTGCCCCTGCCCTCCGGCGCTGCCTTTGGTCCAGCTTTCGCCTCGCCATCGGCCCTGCCTCGATCTGGTCTCCAGCTCGCGCCTTCTCCAGTACATCAGGCCTGAACCTGCAACTTCTTACCGTCTGTCGATTCTCTGGCCGCCGTCGCGCCTTGAATCTGCTTCAGCCTTGCGGCCTCGGCTATCTCGGCTCTTCGGTCTCGCCCTCAGTTCGTCCTCTCGGAACGCTCCCGCGGGCTTCGCTCTCAGATTGAACTTCAGCTGCCGGTTCCAGCCTTGCGGCCCTCCCCGATCGCTTCCGCTCAACCCTCCTGCCGCCTTCCGGCTCCGGCGCTTGACGCTGAGCTTCAAGCCCCTCGTCTCCTGCCATTCCTTCCGGCCAGCCTTCTGGCCTGCCTCTCTCCGGCGTTCCGGCTCTCGCCCTTGCGCCTTCGTTCTGAAGCGGCCCTCTGGCATGCCTTTGGTCCGCCGTCTCAGCCGACTCGCGCCTGCTGCTCCGTCTGACCCTCGCGCTGGTTTCCAGGACTTGCGCCCCTTCCCCCAACCCTCCGGCTATCGGCCCCTGGCTTGTGCCTCCGCTGACTGCTCTGGCCTTGCGGCCTTCGCCTCTTGCGGCTGCCAACTCCCAACGGCCTGTGGACCACCGGGCTCTCGATCCTCACAGAACTTGCGTCCCGCTCAAATCCGCCCTGTCGCCTGCTCCCGCCTGCGTTTGGCTTGCGCCTCCCGCCGCTCTGGTGCCGGCCTCTCAGTCCTGCCTCGGCGTCCCCGTTATCGCTGAAGTCCGGCTTGCGCCTCGCTTCAACTTGCCGGGTCTTCCGTTCCGGATGGACGCCCTTGCGAACTCCCATCCTTCCGGTGCCCTCCGAGACCGTTCTTGAAGCTTCGGCTTGCGCCAACACCTCTCGCCCGGCCCTTCAGGACTCGCCTTCCGGTTCGAACCTCCTGTGCCTGGCTCGCGCCCTGCACCCTTGATCCGTCCGTCCAGCTTGCCTTCGCGTCCGCCTTCGGGCTCGCGCCCTCCGGTTTCTGCTCCGGCTCCGCCGCGGGCTCGATCGGCTATTTGAACGCTCGGCTTGCGCCTTGTGTTCCGCCT